>JACZTA010000064.1 GCA_022573915.1 Bacteroidota bacterium
ATATTATGTTTATATCTTGTTGAAAGTTCAATAAAATAGACAAAATTAAATACGAAAATGAAGATTTTAGAGATTCGGGCGATGCGTGGACCCAACTATTGGTCCATTAGGAGAACGAAGTTGATTGTGATGCGGCTTGACCTGGGTGCCATGGAAGATAAACCATCCAACAAGGTCAGAGGATTTCCTGAGCGACTCGAAAAGATGTTCCCGAGTATGTACAAGCATAGGTGCTCTGTTGGCAAACCGGGAGGTTTTTTCCAGAGGGTTCGGGAAGGAACTTGGATGGGACATATTGCCGAGCACATAGCGTTGGAAATACAAACTACTGCCGGTATGTTTTGTGGTTTTGGAAGAACCAGGGAAACGAGTGAAAACGGAGTGTATAATGTTGTTTTTTCTTATGTGGAAGAGCGGGTTGGAAGGTATGCGGCAAAAGCTTCGGTGGCTATCACGGTAGCGTTGGTTGCCGATGAGTTTTATGACCTGGAGAAAGATATCCGGGCGATGCGGGAGATTAGGGAAGAAGAAAGATTCGGGCCAAGTACGGGCTCGATCATCGATGCGGCAAAAACAAGGGATATTCCCTTCATAAGATTAAACCGGCACTCGCTAGTTCAATTAGGATATGGTGTAAATCAAAAAAGAATAAGGGCAACTATTTCAGGCCAAACCAGCAGTATTGCTGTGGAGCTTGCGGGAGATAAAGAGGATACCAAAGATCTCCTCGCGGCAGCAAGCATTCCGGTTCCCAATGGGCGGATAGTCTATAACGAGGATGAGATGTATTCGGCAATTAAGAAGATAAAATTTCCTGTTGTTATTAAGCCTGTAAACGGAAATCACGGGAAAGGGGCAACGATTAATGTGAAAAGTGATAAAGAGGCATTGGTTGCTTTTCATGCTGCTCAAAAATATTCCCGGAGAGTAATCGTGGAAACTTTTATTACCGGATTTGATTACCGACTCCTGGTAATTGATTATAAATTCGTCGCTGCCGCGCTTCGGACACCTGCGCATATTAAGGGAGATGGCAAAACCACTATTAAAGATCTAATCGATAAGGTGAACGAAGACCCAAGGCGGGGTTATGGACACGAGAATGTTTTGACCGAAATTACTATCGATCAAATGTCTAAAAATATATTAAAGAACGAAAAACTGAAGATGGATTCGGTGTTGGAAAAGGACAGGGTTTTGTTGTTGAAGACCACCGCCAACCTCAGCACCGGTGGTACATCCACAGATGTTACGGAGCTGGTACATCCCTACAATATATTTATGGCAGAAAGAATTTCCAGGATCATTGGCCTGGATATCTGTGGTATCGATGTCATGGCTCCTAATGTTACCGAACCGTTAAGCGAAAGTGGAGGGGCGGTTTTGGAGGTTAATGCGGCTCCCGGATTCAGGATGCACCTGGCACCGACAGAAGGTTTGGGCCGAAACGTGGCAGAACATGTGATTGATATGCTATTTCCACCAGGTACGAATGCCAGAATTCCAATTGTAGGAGTATCCGGAACAAATGGAAAGACTACTACAGTGCGACTCATTGCGCATATTATGAAAAGTGTAGGAAAGAAAGTAGGATATACAACCACCGATGGTATTTATATACAGAACAGGATGCTGCAAACCGGTGATTGCTCGGGTCCGGCCAGTGCTAAGTTCGTGCTAAAAGATCCTACCGTTGACTTTGTAGTGCTTGAATGTGCTCGAGGTGGATTATTACGTGCCGGCCTTGGATTTGAAAAAGCAGACATCGGTATCGTAACAAATATTACCGCTGATCATTTAGGGCTTAAGGACATAGATACACTTGAACAGCTGGCAAAAGTCAAATCGATTGTGGTGGAAGCCGTGTCCAGAGAAGGATATTCTATCCTCAACGCGGATGATGACCATGTATTCAATATGGGCAGAAATGTGAGATCCAAGATTGCATTGTTCAGCATGGAAGAAGATAATCCCCACGTGAAAGAACACTGTGATAATGGTGGCTTGGCTGCCATCTATGAAAATGGATACATCACAATAAATAAAGGCGGTTGGAAAATCAGGGTGGACAAGGTGACGAATATGCCTCTGACCTTTTCAGGCAAGGCCGTATTTATGATACAGAATATTTTGCCGGCGGCTTTGACCGCTTTTATCAGAAACGTTAAGATTGAAGATCTCAGGCTTGCATTGCAAACCTTCATTCCTTCGCCGGCACAAACTCCTGGTAGAATGAATATGTTCGAATTCCAAAATTTCACCGTCATGCTGGACTATGCTCATAACCCTGCCGGGCTGAGAGCAATTGGCAAATTCCTGGAGAAGATAGATGCATCGCCGAAGATTGGCATTATAGCAGGCACTGGTGACCGTAGGGATGAAGACATCAGGGAAATGGGATATCTCTCTTCAGAACTCTTCGATCAGATCATTATTCGTCAGGATCGGCTCTTAAGAGGAAGAACGGCTGACGAGATCATTAGTTTACTGATCGAGGGTATTAAGGCTCACGACAAAAGGAAGCCTATTAAAATTATCACCAATGAAGCAGATGCCATTGAAAAAGCGATCAAACGCGCTAAAAAAGGTTCTATGCTGGTGATTCTCAGTGAAGCGGTACCGGTAGGCATCGAAACCGTTCTAAGGCTGAAAGAAGCTGAGGATAAGGTTAAGGTGAGCAAGGCGGATATCCCTAATATCTCCTAGGACTCCTTGATAGCAGATATATGAATATCTATATTGGAATTTTGATTTGATTTCTTATTTCAAGATCCCGAATATCAGAGCTTTGGACCTTGGACTTTGTCCACCCCCGACGGAAACTTTCCCTCTACATATAGGCACACCCCACCAAGTAGGCCTTTTCAGTCTACTTGATAAGGTGTAATATTATTTGAAACTGATCAATCCGGTAACCGGACTGTCAACTTAGGCTTATTAAGTTGATTCTTCCGAACTTTCTCCACTATCGTCAGCACTTGCTTCTTCCGCCGGTGCTTCTTCCGTTGGAGCACCCTCTGCAGGAGTTTTTTCCGCTGGTGCTTCATCCGCAGGAGTTTCTTCGACCGCAGCATCCTCTGCTGGAGTTTCTTCCGCCGGTGTTTCTTCAGCGGAAGTTTCTTCCGCAGGTGCTTCCTCAGCGGGAGCTTCTTCCGCAGGTGCTTCCTCAGCGGGAGCTTCTTCGGCCGGAGCATCCTCTGCAGGAGCTTCAGGAGTAGTTGAACTAGATGAATCCGCAGGTGCACTGCTATCATCATCTCTTCTTGGATAAGCTTCGTTCACTTTAATCTCTCTTTCCTGAACTGATTTTCCGTTCAGCTCAGCTACAGCCTTTTCGGCATCACCTGCGTCGTCGATTTCGACGAAGCCGTAGCCTCTTGATCGTCCGCTAAACTTATCTCTAATAATTTTAACTGATGAAACATTGCCGTATTCAGCAAAAACTTCTTTCAATTCGTCCTCAGTCATGGCGAAATTGATATTACCTACATAAAGGGTCATGAGAAAAAAATTTGGTTATTAATGCGCTAAAGTTATGAAAATAAATATGATTTATCCAAATTAAGTATTAAATATTTTGTTCCCTTTTCCGCATGATTGCATCGTAATAATACCAAAAAGTTTAATTCGTATTATTTTGTATTTTGAGATCAATATCCAAAGATTACACAATAATTTGAATTCAATACGCCGTTCTAGTCTTGCAATTCCACTATTGAGCTTGTTGTTACTTAGTACCGCGGTAAGAAGTCAGAATATCAAAGTTGGCCCGGTATATATGAAAGACAGTTACAAAATCAGCGAGTTTTTGAGTATTGATCGCATCCTACACGTGGATAATAATAACCGGATGTATTTGCTTACTACTCCTCCAATATTTCCAGGATTCTTTACTATGTTGGAAACCGGAATAGGAAATAATAATTATCGCATAATCAGCAGCTTTGATAGAAACGGTGTTTTAGAGGACACAGTTAGGATTGTATATGAACAGGAGTACTATGTCAAAAAAGTTTTGTCAAACCAGAATTACCTATTTTTTCATCTAGTTGAAAAAAAAATCAGTTTCTTTGCGGATTCCATACCAGAAGAGTTTATTTCCGTGTACGATTTAAAGGGGAAAATTCTAACGCAGCCTGTACTTGTTCGGGCAGGAATCAATAATGAATCAACTAAAAGTCATGGTGCCCGGGTATCATTCAATAATGACAGTACAAAAATTGTATACAGTTTCTTTACCAGTTCATTTTCAGGACCAACGGAGTTCACTTTCAAATTATTTGATCATGAATTAAACAATATCTGGATTAAAAATATCACAATTGATAAACCAAAATCTGCTATTAATATTAAATGCCTGTTTAGATGCCTATGTGTCGATAAGAATGATAACCTTATAGTGCTGGTTCCTCAAATAAAAAAACCTAAAGCTAGAGGAAGGAAAGCTGTTAAACATGATTTTGTGATCTATTCGCAACTAGCAGCTTCAAGTATTACTCGCCAATGCCTAATTCCAAATGGAAATAGATTCCTGAAAGAAATTGCAACCAAGCGTTTTGCCGGAGAATATCTTGTTATAGGCTTGTATTCTTATTTGCGTAAACCGTTTTTTGCAGGCATAATGTTCGCTGAATTTGATGTAAATAATAGCGAGTTTAATAAAGCAATCTTCGCAGCTGTTCCTACGGACTTGATTTATAAAACATCGGGAAAATTAAAACGCAAAGCTAAGGAGATAGAGCTTAGTTCAATCGTAAATGTCATTAGAAAAGATGGTAACCTAGTGCTGATACTGGAGAGAAACTTGGGCTTAGAAAGTCCAGACTTTTCTTCCCTTCCTACTGGCTATTATTTTAGCCCAATCTTTAGCCAAAAACCCTCGCCGATGTCACCAACAATGCCGGTTGACAGAGCTCAACACGGTCTCGGTTGGTCAACCAGCATTGCGTCCCCTCCAAGTAATCCTGAATCATATGAAATAATAATTTTAAATTTTAATTCTTCGTACCAATTGGGTTGGTGGCACGTACTACAAAAATCGCAGACCTCTAGATATCAATTCAAACATGTTTTATCACATAGCATGGTAATCCGGAATGATAAGCTGATATTTGTATACCATGTAATTAATTCTGATAAGAGTAAACGAAGAAAAGTAAAAAAGGATCGAATCTATAACAGATATGTAAGTGTCAAATTAAAGATTTCTACCATCAATATGAGAAATGGCCAGATTGAACATACTTACCTTAAGAACTTTTATAAAGGCTGGGGAACAATGAAGCTTACACTTAATATACTTGACTCTAAGGGTACTTTTTACATAGCTAAAAACCGTGTTGGTAATAAATATAGAATCGTGCGACTTGAATTAGAT
This sequence comes from Bacteroidota bacterium, assembly GCA_022573915.1. Classification (GTDB taxonomy): domain Bacteria; phylum Bacteroidota; class Bacteroidia; order Chitinophagales; family JACZTA01; genus JACZTA01. Next base: position 5,378 of record JACZTA010000064.1, read on the forward strand.
TGAATAAAAATCAATCTGCAAATATTAATTTATTATTCAACACTGATCTCATCAATAAATATCCACGGTTTTCCACCGCTGCCCGGATGCCATTCGGGGATTGTTCCCAAGTTTTTCGCCTCAACCTTCACATAACGAGCTCTTTGAGGTTGAAACTCAAAACTTAGCTCTTCTGTAAATTCACCGTATTCGTCTTCAAGTTTCTTACAATGTAGTGGCACAGAGAATCTGTACTTCTCGCCGTTCTCCGAAAACGATAGAAGGACTGATTTCGGAAACCATATCCATGAATTCACATTTTGTAGAAAACCTGCACTGATCTTACTTATAGTTTTCGTTTCACCAAGGTCTATAACTGCCTCAAAATCAATACCTTCATAGCCATGCCAATCACCTGAAAGAAAATTGGAACCACCTCTTATCATATCGATCAATCCAAAATCCCCTGTAGCATGGTACTGAGGTGCTGCTTGGGTGAACACTTCAATAGACCAATCGCGAGAAAGTTTGAAATATTCAGCTGTGACTACCCTGCTGTTGACCATTCCCTTGGTAACTGCATAAGTGCGTACTATACTCGATTCCGTTATTTTAATTGGTTCACTATATAAATTAAATGATTCGTTGGGCACGGTGATATCCATGCTATAATAAATTCTTGCGCCGTTGAGCGAACGGATCTTGATCTCCATCTCGTCTTTAAAAGTGATAGCATCCGCTTCAATATACGGAACCGGGTTGATCCTGTTTTTAGAAATTAAAGAAACCGGACGGGAATCCTTGGATACAGCCCAGGTAGTGGAAGGTATTTTGCTCATTTGGAATTCCAGCCTCCCTCCTTGCATGATCAATTCATGCTCGATATAATTACGGTCGTAGGTCCTCCCATTAGAATGCGCAGATCGAATGTAAATACCTTCACTGCTTACGTTACGTGCTTCAATTACAAATCTGTTTCCATTTTCAAGATGAAGCGTAACTTTCTCAAAAATTGGAGAACCAATCAGGTAATTGGTGGAACCGGGACAAACCGGATAGAATCCCATGGCGCTTAATACGTACCACGCCGACATTTGTCCGCAATCCTCGTTTCCCGACAAACCATCGGGAGCATTTGAATAGAGTGTCTGCATGATCTCGCTAACGCGCTCCTGCGTCTTCCAGGGTTGTCCCACGAAATTATAGAGGTAAGCCATATGATGACTTGGTTCGTTACCATGCGCATATTGACCGATCAGTCCGGTTATATCTGATTGAGTTCTGCCAGAAGTTTCACTACTAACCGAAAAGAGATCGTCTAACCGTTGACTGAATTTCTCCTTGCCTCCGGTAATTTTGATAAGGCCCTCGACATCCTGCGGTACAAAAAACGAATACTGCCATGAGTTTGCTTCCGTAAAGCAAAAATTTACTTCCGCAGGGTCAAAGGGGCTCATCCAACTCTGATTTCTTTTAGCCCGCATAAATCCACTGCCCGGATCGTAAATATTTTTATAAAATTGCGCCCGCTCTATATAACGAACATAATCTTCGGGTTTATCAAGCTGCTCTGCCATCTGAGCAATACACCAGTCGTCATAGGCATACTCCAGCGTCTTGCTCACAGATTCTCCATCGTGATTGGCAGGGATATACCCGATCTCTTTATAGGCATCCAGGCCACGACTATCCGCGTCTGCGCTAACTTTCATGGCTGCATACACTTTTTCAATGTCATAATCACGAATCCCTTTCACATACGCATCCGCGATGACCGGTATGGCATGATAACCGATCATGCAATCGGTGTAGTTGCAGGCAAGTTCCCATATCGGTAATCGCCCACCATTCTCATATTTTGCAAGCAAAGTATTGATGAACTCATTGGTTCGCTTCTGATCGATGATCGTGTAAAGCGGATGCGCGGCTCTAAAAGTATCCCAAAAAGAAAATACAGTGTAGATCCTGGTATTATCCGCCTGATGGATCTTGTGGTCCATACCGCGATATTGGCCATCTACATCTGAATAGACGTTAGGAGCAAGCATGGAATGATAGAGTGCGGTATAGAATATGGTCTTCTGATCTTTTGTTCCGCCTTCCACCTGGATCTTATTCAATTCTCTGTTCCACGCATCAGACGCCTGCTGACGAACCTGTTCGAAGTTCCAGTGTGGAATTTCCGCTTCAAGATTCCTGCGGGCTCCTTCAATACTTACCGCCGATATTCCCACTTTCACTAACAACGCCTCCTCCAATCCTTCGAATTTGAAATAGGCTTTCACATGATCTCCTTCCAATTCACTTAACTCACCAAGAACCGAATCATTCTCTGCCAAACCATACGACAGAAAAGGAGCTGAAAACTGAGCGACGAAATATACATGTTGTTCCTTTGCCCATGAACTCGATATTCTGTAACCTGCGATCTCAGTCTCGTTCACGACCTCAATCCTGCTGTCGAGCACCTTATCCCGATGCACCAAATCAATGATTAAATTTCCCTCCCCATCCGGAAAATCATATCGATGCATTCCGGCCCGCTCAGTGACCGTTAGCTCAACATCAATATTGTAGTCTTCCAAATAAACTTGATAATACCCGGGTGAGGCAAATTCTGAGCCATGCCCATGCTCTTCATGCCCATGCCCGTCTTGTTTATGCTTGAATTGAGATCCGTAACCACTAGCATGTCCGCTCTTACTTCCATTGTTCAGATGAACCTCACCCACCGTAGGCATAAATAAGACGTCTGCATAATCCGGTATCCCCGTGCCACTCAGGTGTGTATGACTAAACCCATAGATGATACTATCCGAGTAATGATATCCGGAACATCCATCCCACCCTTCCAGCCTTGTATCAGGGCTCAACTGCATCATCCCAAAAGGCATGCTCGCACCCGGGTAAGTGTGTCCATGTCCGCCGGTGCCTATGAATGTGTTGACAAAGGAAACCAAATCAAGATCTTCTTTTACCGGCGGTTTGCACGAGTTAAACCCAATTGATAAAACGAGAATGAAAAAAAAGTGGAGGACTTTTTTCATTCGATAAAGATAGGGAAAGGCGTCGATAGAAGACGCTCAATAATAGATATCTGATTATTGATTTGATTACAGATTATTGTTTAAATCAAATCAATTTGTAATCTATACGATTTTGCCGAAATTGAGGGATAGATTGCATCAATACAACAGGAAATGAGTAGGTGTTTTGTGTGAAAGGCACAAGAACATTCTTGCGCCAGGGGGTCGCTAATGACAGCTTAAAGGTTCATATAATAGGATACTTTCCACACCACGAGTATTAGAAATTTAGGTAACGATATATTAAACACACCTAATTGCGTATTTTTTGTAATTTGTTGCAATGGCCAAAAAAGAAAAGAGATTATATGTTTTTATGGTAAAGAATGGGCAAAAGGATAGGAAAAGAGGCATCAATATATGGACGAAAACTGGATTAGAATTATTCTTAGAAAATGACGAATATATAATAGCGAATTGGCTAGAAATCATCAAATATGAGGTAATAACTTTCCCAAAATCAAATAAAAAAGAGGTATTAAAATTCTTAGAGTTTGCCGAATTAAACCCTAAAATGCAACCAGAATACCGAATAGATGAACTAAATAATCGTTTGTCCGAAAAAGGCGTAAATATCAAAAGCGATAAATTGAAATTAATTTTGATGGATTTAAATAACAATAAACTCATTGAGTATACTCCTTATAGGGTAAATGCTTTTAGAATTTCTGATAAAGGAATATTATATAATCATTCCTCTTCTTGGAGCAGGTTTAGCACTAACCAAAAGATTAGTATAATAGGGATAATAATTGGTAGTATACTTACTATCATTGGGCTTTTTATAAGCTATAAGTTACTATATCCAACTACTTAAACTTCCCTGGCCCTGGCGCAAGAATATGTGGCTGTTGCACAAGGTAGGTTTTAATGATAATTGAGTTTTTGCAATTTATCGAAGCCCATCAGACTAAATTCGTGATAGATTGCTTTTTCAAGCCTTAAAAGCGTTGTTTTTAGGTTTATTAGTATTTTCCCTCGTATTCCATTAGATATTATCGGTACTGTTAAGCTTATTGACCAACTTATTTTGCGGTTAAGTTGGTATTTAAGCAGCTTCTTAAGGTTGTAAACTGCTGCCGTCAGCATCATAACTTTATTGACGGCAGAGATTCCCCGAATCCTTAGTTTTCTTAAACCATGTTCATTCATCAATGTTCCGATTACAGGTTCCACGCGGCTACTCCTCAGTCGCATCATTGCTTTACCCTGTCTGGTGAGCTGACGTCTATATGCTTGATCATAATAAAGATGGTAGGCCGTTCTCTTGATGGTCTTGTAGGTTTGTCTTGAACCAAGGCAGGCCAGTCTAAAAGAACATTGTTTACAGTCACTTGCCTTCGAGAAATATTCCTTATACCTGTTTCCTCTCTTGTCGGTAAAGGTTCTTCGAAGTGTGATCAGTTTTTGGTTGGCACATATATAGCAGTCTTTTTCTCTATTGTAGATAAATCCATCTCTTTTAGGTTTATAGGCTCCATGAACAGGTATCCAGGAGGTTATATTATTTTGGGAAAGGAAGTCATAATTTTCTCCACTGCTGTAGTTGGTATCTGCCACGAGTTGTTTCATCTCAAGGTTGTTGCCCCGAAGGCGGCGTTGAGTCTTTACCGCTATTTTAGGCAGGCACTGGCTGTCCCGCTTGTCAGCATAATCGGGTTGGATGTGCGTAATTACATGGTGATCAGCATCTACAGACACATTACATAGATAACCCAAATTTGAGCCTTTACCTGGCTTGGTAGAAATCTTGGCATCTGGATCAGTTGAACTTTTTTTGCGCTGGTTGATTCCTTGTTTCCCACCGCTTCCTCTTTCCTGCCTTGGCTTTGGTGTGAGCTTGTTTTCTTGTCTGGTCTTTTCAATATAAGTACGCAAGTTTGCTTTGGATGGATCTTGCTCTTCCAAACTGGCCATCGATGCATTGGCCCGGCTGATCGTCGAATCAACCAATTGGGTATCACCACCTACCAGACCGGCCTCGACACACATTGAAAATATCTTATTAAACACTTGCTCAAACAATGCCTCGGGGTACAACTGCCGTGTCCGGCTTATTGTTGAATGCCAGGGCAGTGGCTCATCTATATCAAAACCTAAAAAATAGATGATATCCATGCGTAAGCTACAGTGTTCAACAAGCTTGCGGTCGCTTGTGATGTTTTCAAGATAGCCCGTGAGCATCAGTTTAAAAAATACTTTTGGATCAATGGAGGGATTCCCCGTTTTCCCGTACAAATGCCTGGTAGCGTCGTAAACAAAATTCAGATCGATTAATTCTGTCAGCCGCCTGTACTTGTTATCTTCAGGTACTCTCTCTGAGAGCCTGAATTGGGTGAATAGCTTTTCAGTATATACTTTTTTGCCTTGCATGTATTGAAGTTAACAGGAAGACCAAAACTATATGTATGATATTATTAACTTTTGAACAGGAGTTCTGCAACAACCACATATTCTTGTGCCATTATTGACCACGCTATCCGAATCTCATCTGTCCGTAGTCTGTAGCGCGGAATTTGTGCGAGTGGGACTACGGACTTTAAATTAGTCCAAAAAGTTTATCTCCAACAAACCTTTTTCACCCGAATAGTCTCTCGCACTACTATAGATATAATCTTCGGGACACTCTACTATTCCAGCTTTCAGCGGGTTGTTGTGTATATAATCCATCTTCTGATCCATTATCTCATTTTCATCCAATTCCTTAGGATGATTATCTTGTCTCCAGAATTGATAGCTCGTATTTCTGCTGTTACGTTTTCCGGACAGTCTGAATATTGCTAACATCCACTCTCGTCTGCTTTCTGCTTAATTAAACTCTATAGCACGTATAATGGTTATTGAAGATTGTTTTTTGAGGTCTCTCAATATGTTATTCAATTCAAAACCTTCTTTAGCTGATAATATAAAATGAACATGATTGCTCATGATCACCCAACTGTTTATTATCAAACCCTTTTCTCGCTGACAATAGCGCAAGCTGTCCAATACAATATCCCTATAAGCCTGTTTTGTAAATACATCTACCCAGTCTATTACTGCGAAAGTAATAAAATGGATGGCCTGCTGGTCTCTTATTTTATAACCACCTTCCGCCATGTGTCAAAGTTAAAGTTACATTGCATGGATAGGTAGTTGCATTTATCGTCCGTAGTCCCACTCGCGCTCGGCAGTGCTACAGACTACGGACAGGTAAGTGGATAAAATGGAGAGATGATGAAAAGTTCTTAATAAGCTTTTAATAAAAAAGGCTTTTAGCTTATATTTGGGTAACATGCGAAAAATGACACATACAACATTAATTACCAGCCTGGCACTATTGACCTTGCTGATAAGTTGTGGTAAACCTCCAAGGTGTTGGCAGGAGAACAGAAACACAGGCGACATAGTGGCTAACTATGAACTGCCTGACTGTTACATTGCCGAGCTCTCGCCAGACGATAACTACGTTATTCGCAGCGCAGATGACCTTGACACGCTTGACAACTGCTCACCAGATCCACTGACAGTTGACTTCTCACAACATTCGATAATCGGACGAGTGGTGACCGGACAATGCAACCTAAAAGTAATAAGAAAGCTTACGATTGACGACACCAACATGGAGTACGTTTACAGTGTCACGGTTCAAGAATGTGGACTTTGCAAAAAGCTGGCTATGGACAATCAGTTGGTTTTAGTGCCCGCAATACCCAACAACTATACAATACGATTTGTGGTTGACTAAGAGGATGAAAATAAGCAGCACGCTTGTAAAATGAAATATCTTTTAACCATATTAATTGTTTTTCTCACTCTAACAGTTATTGCCCAGGAAAAGACCTTTAAATTAACTGACAAATCATTTGAGCTAGGTTCTGTTTATGAAGTGCAACTGTCGTTTTATAACCTCTGCCTCAACTATGAAGACTCCCTGGCACTTGAAGAACTCTATAATGCCATGCTAGACAGCCTGACTTACTTTTTTAACAGCAACCCAAACCTTAGAATTGAAATCGGCTCTCATACAGACCAAAGGGGTGGCGCAGAATACAACTTGCAACTAAGCAATAAACAAGCTAAGCACCTTAGATCATTACTTGTTGAAAGGGGGGTAAAGAAAAACAGACTTGTGACAAAAGGCTATGGTGAAACCAAACCACTTGTGGATCAGGTTGCAATTGACAAACTTGAAACGAATAATGAAAAAGTGATGGCTTATAGTTCAAACATGCGTTTTGAACTTAAGATCTTGAGAATAAAATAAACACTGGCCACAAATTAAACGGCATTTAGCTTATAATTGTAATGCATCGAATAAAAATAAATGAGAATAAATATATTAATCACTCTTATCTCAATTATACTTCTAAGTTCGTGTGACCCTCTTCAAACAATCGAATTAGAAAACAAATCGCAATCTACGGCTACCATAAAGTTCTATTTCAATGGCTCAGATGATTACCAATTTGAAGGATTTGTTACTAATGATTCTTTAATATTAAACCTACAACCGAACGAGAAAAAAAGATTTGACTTTGGAATTGGAACCTGGCAAATTCGTAATTCACTTGACTCATTAATTTCCAAAGTAGAAAAAGTAGAAATTTTGACGGACAAATCAACCGAAACATTTATAGGTGAAAGAAAAATAGAATCTTTTTTTAAAGATCACCTAATTGACGATAGATATAAAGCCCGAATTATAATTAATATTGAATAAAAACGCATTACAGCAAAGTATATAGCAAAAACGCCTCATTTTATTTAGTGGAAATTGGTATATAGTTACCTTACAATTAATTAACAAAATTATGAAAAAAATGACCTTAAGGTTGTTGTTAATTGCATTATTTATTCCTGTGAGTCATACACTTTTTGGACAAGATAACGACTCAATTAGTGTTGTTTTGGAACGTGCTGAGTCACAAGGTCTAAGAGATTACTTTCATTTTGAAGGTATTGACTATTTCAAACTTTCGTTTAAAGGGAAAGAATTAAATGGTAAACATTATGTGATTATCTCTAAAGAATTTTGGAACAAGGAATTAACTAAAGTTGATACTATACTTGATTCAGCCGTACCGTTTGACATGAGAATAAATGGAGAGGAATTGAATTTTACAGTAATGGTCAAAAAGACCAAAATTGACACCGTTGAGTTTCTATTCTCTTTCCCATGGGTTTTAGTTGCTGAAGAATATAAAACTACCAAAGAAACTACCTATAGCCTAAGAAACTTATTTGGAGGTATAGAATCTAAGCATACAATTGGCGAGGGATTTAAGATGCTCGTTTACAGTTTACCCTATATTGACCCTGAAATGCCCGGGTATTTACAGTATTGTGAGTTGACCAGAGAAGGCATACCACCTGAAGATTGGGGTGCAAAGTTTGGGATTGAACACTATATTATGTTTGAACTTAGATTAGAATAATATGTGAAGCTGACAGTTTTAGATTATCTTTAATTTAGAGACCTGCAGATTTCAGGTCTCCTTAAATTACGAGTTCATAGGCGAACAAAATTAAAATCTAAAAACTATGAAAGCCTTTTTAATATTCGCTTCATTTCTGTTAATCGTTTCTACGGTAAATGCTACAGTTCATATTGTGACTTGTCAGAATGGCTCTTCCCATTTTATACCTGATACGGTGAATGCTGTGGTCGGTGACACTATTCATTGGACCTGGTTGGCAGGAGTTCATATTACAGGTCCGATAAATGCTTCAAACATACCAAACGGTGCAGCCACATGGAATGCACCCATTGATGCCGGCAATACTGATTTTGAATATGTGGTAACCGTGGCCGGCAGTTATCATTATGTGTGCCATCCTTCTACCCCTCACGGAGAAGACGCATACATAGAGGTCACGAGCCCAACCGGAGTGCTGCAATATAATTCACTGAGCAATCTTTCTATTGCTTATCCAAATCCTTCAAATGGGATGTTTCAATTTGCAGTTGACGGTTCACAGGTTACTAAAAACAGTAATTTGGAAATTTATGATTTGAAAGGGCAAATAATTTATCGATCTATAATTACAAATACAAAAACCAACATTGATTTGAACAATCAAGAGAACGGTATTTATTTCGTAAAATTTTATAACGGAGTGGCAATTCTCAGTAAAAAGATTGTCATACTGTAGTGAACTAACTCATATCTCTTAGCTTAGAATTAATCCACGTTCTCACCCGCCGAATCAGCAGGTATAATCTTAAGATCACCCAGGTAATTGGTATCATCTTGACAATTTCGGCAGCGCTTCTCGGCGCGCGGCTGTAAAGCTGGCTAAATTCAATTAATCCTTTGGTTTAGATTTTACCTTCTAATTAGCATCATATTTTAAAATATTAAAACCCACCGCATAGCCAACTGACGAATTGGGAAAATATACATCGCTTAGTCTGCCCGATGAAAGTCTGATTTCTTCCCAATTTTTTCCGCCATCTACTGTTTTAAAGAGTGTTCCACCTGTTCCCCAGTCTCCTTGAAACCATTGTCCGACTCCAAAACCTATATCGTCTGATGGTCCTGCGAAATTTATAGAATATAAATTGTAGTTGTATTCTCCTATTTTCTTCCAGGTCTTACCGGAGTTAATGGTTTTAAGTATATCCCCACCTCCAAAAGCAAATCCAACGGATTCATTTATAAATTGAAAGTCTGCAATAGGTTGTCCTATGTTATTTTCTGTCCAGGTCACGCCGCCATCAGTAGTTTTTAAAAACTCCGTACTGGTTGCAAATCCGGTTAATGAATCAATAAAACCAATAGAGTATATATAGTAAAATGGTTGCGTATAGTGAACAGTCCAGGTATTTCCTCCGTCCATCGTTTTCAAGACACAGCCAAAACCTCCGACCCATCCAATATTTTCATTATAAAAATAAATTGATTCCAACGGGTTGTTTGTAGCAATGCTAACGGTATCCCAATTATTTCCCCCATCAATAGTTTTTAAAATAACCCCATCATCTTTTGCAGGATTACCACCACCAACGGCAAATCCTTTGTCTTTATTTAAGAAATAGATTTCATTCAGGTTCTGAC
>JACZTA010000300.1 GCA_022573915.1 Bacteroidota bacterium
ACAAAAATAATTGTGAGTGACCTCAACGTGCTCTTGCACTGCGTACATGATATCCCCCAGCCTGTTGCCGGTAATAGCCTGGTCAATTGCTTTATACAATGATTCTTTCGTTACTCTGATCAGTTCGTTAATTGCTTCATCGACAGGTTCTATGGTAAACGTATAGGCTGAGTCTCCGTAGTAATCATTCAGAAGTACACCCACATCGATTGAAATTATATCACCTTCCTTCAATTCAGTTTTATCAGGGATGCCATGCACGACTGCTTCATTCAAGGAAATACATACCGAATTTGGAAATCCACGATAATCCTTAAAAGCAGGAACAGCACCACTGTCGCGGATGAACTCTTCTGCAATTTTATCCAATGACAGCGTAGTGATCCCCGGCCGGATATTTTTTCCAATTTCACCTATAGTTTTGGAAACAAGCAACGAACTTTGCCTGATAAGTTCTACCTCTTCCGGTGTCTTATAGTAGATCATGCAAGATGTTATGCAGGTTGTCCAAGCGTGGACGAACGGCCTTTGATCCTTCCTGTCTTCATCAGCCCATCGTAATGACGCATCAACAGGTGACTTTCAATTTGCTGAAGCGTATCCAGTACAACACCCACCAAGATCAGCAACGATGTGCCGCCATAAAAGATGGCAAACTGCGAATTCACTCCAAGATTGATCGCAAATGCCGGAAGAATCGTTACAAACGCCAGGAATAGTGATCCCGGAAAGGTAATACGTGACATGACGCTATCCAGATATTCCGATGTTTTTCGCCCGGGTTTCACGCCCGGTATAAACGCACCACTCCTCTTCATTTCATCAGCCATTTGAACCGGGTTATAGAGAATGGCCGTATAGAAGTATGTAAAGATTATCACCATCAGGGCGATGGTGATATTATAAGTCCATCCACCAAAATTATTGTAGGCGAGTAAAAAACTACTATTTGGAAATGCGCCCTGGAATAATTTCGGGACAAACATGATTGCTTGCGCAAAGATGATCGGCATCACACCTGCTGCATTTACTTTAAAAGGAATATATTGCCTCACGCCGCCATACATTTTGTTACCTACCACCCGCTTCGCATATTGTACAGGGATCCTTCGTGTTCCCTGAACCAACATGATCACTGCTGTAATAATTCCGGCGAGCAATGCCAACTCAATTAATAACGGTACGGCACCGCCACCCTCATTTAACCTGGAAGCAAATTCTGCAGACAGGCCAAAGGGTAATCCGGCTATAATACCGACCATGATGATTATGGATATTCCGTTTCCAATTCCTTTGTCTGTTATTTTTTCTCCTACCCACACAATGAACATGGTACCTGCTGTGAGGATGATAAGAGTAGTAAACCAGAAGAATGATGCAGATTCGATAACTATAGCATCTCCAAAAGTGTTTCGAAGGTAAGCAACATACGCGCTGGCCTGTGCCGCTGTAATCACAACAGTTAAATACCTTGTGATCTGGTTGATCTTTCTTCTGCCGCTTTCACCTTCCTTTTGTAGCTTTTGGAAAAACGGAACAGTCATTCCCAGAAGTTGCACGATAATAGATGCAGAAATATATGGCATGATCCCTAATGCAAAGATCGACGCTCTGGAAAACGCCCCTCCCGAGAACATATTAATAAGCCCGAAAATACCACCTGTTCCATCCACATTATCCAACGCCTGCGGATCCATTCCGGGTAAAACAACGAATGATCCCACTCTATAGATCAGGATCAGGCCTAACGTGAATATGATCCGGAATCGAAGATCCTCGATCTTATAAATGTTTCTTATGGTAGTTATAAATCCACTCATCTATAAATGGCTATGGAATCTGACTATTTGCGTTTCTTATTTTCAATTGCAGCGATACTTCCACCTGCTGCTTCAACGGCTTTCTTTGCGGCTTCACTGAATGCATGTACCTTGATCTCCACCTTTGATTTCAGCTCCCCATTAGCCAATATCTTCACAAGATCATTTCTTTTAATCAGTCTATGCGTCTTGAGCAGTTCAAGATCAAACTCTTTCACATTGTATTTCTCAATCAGATACTGAACCTTTGAAAGATTAAAAACTCTATATTCTTTTCTGTTAACATTCTTGAACCCAAACTTAGGCAGTCTCCTCTGAAGAGGCATTTGTCCACCTTCGTAACCAAACCGTCTCTTGTAACCAGCTCTGGACTGTGAACCTTTATGGCCTTTGGTGGATGTTCCACCTCTACCGGAACCTTGTCCACGTGCAATACGCTTACCTTGCTTAATAGAGCCCCTGGCCGGTTTTAAACTATGTAGATCCATCTTTTAAGAATTCTCAACTTTAATTAAATGCTGAACTTTCGCTATCATGCCTAAAATCTGAGGTGTCGCTTCCTTTTCCACAGTTTTATTCATTCTTGTCAAACCCAAGGCGATCATCGTATTCTTCTGCCTTTTGGTCCGATCGATTACACTTTTGATCTTAGTGATTTTTACTTTAGCCATCTTTAACCCTTAAACACTTTTTGTAAAGATATTCCTCTATGGCTTGCAACCGTAACTGCATCTCTCATTGAGGCCAGTCCTTTAACAGTCGCTTTGACCACATTATGCGGATTGGACGATCCAATTGATTTCGCAAGTACATCAGTTACGCCGGCACTTTCCAAGACTGCTCTCATTGAAGTTCCTGCGATAACGCCGGTTCCATGTGAGGCAGGTCTCATGATCACTCGCGCAGCTCCAAATTTTCCGTTTTGCTCGTGCGGTATCGTACCATTCAAGATCGGTACTTTGATCAAATTCTTCTTGGCATCATCAATTCCTTTTGCAATTGCTTTGGCCACCTCTTTCGCTTTTCCTAATCCGTAACCCACAATACCGTTTCCGTCACCAATCACAACCAATGCCGAGAAACTAAATGTACGGCCACCCTTGGTTACTTTGATAACTCTTTTGATCTTGACAACGCGCTCTTTGAGCTCAATTTCGCTTGCTTTTACCCTCTTTACGTTAGATTTGGTCATACTTTTTTGTTTAGAATTTTAATCCGCCTTCCCGTGCGCCCTCTGCCAATGCTTTAATACGGCCATGATAAAGAAAGCCACCTCTGTCAAATACTACGATTGATATTCCGGCAGCCGTTGCCTTCTTTGCTATTAACTGTCCAACCTTCTTGGCTAATTCAGTTTTATTCGACTTTTCATTCCCCAAGGATTTTTCCCTTGACGAAGCCGCTACCAGAGTATGCCCGTTATTATCATCGATAAGCTGCGCATAAATTGCTTTATTACTTCTATACACAGCCAATCGCGGCCTTTCAGCAGCTCCGAATATCTTCTTTCTTATCAGATATCTGTTCCTTAGTCGATTTTGTACTTTCTTTAAAAGCATATTGTTCTTAATTAAGCTGTTGCAGCAGTTTTACCGGCTTTCCTTCGTACATATTCACCAACATACCTGATACCTTTTCCTTTATATGGTTCCGGTTTTCTCATGCTTCTGATCTTAGCTGCAACCTGACCAATCAGTTGTTTATCATGTGACTCCAACGTAATGACCGGATTCTGTCTTCTTTCCGCAACTACAGTTGCCGTCACTTCTTTTGGTAATTTAAAGATGATGGGATGCGAGTATCCTAAGGTAAACTCCATAACCTGGCCGGTTACGCTAACACGATAACCTACACCTACCAGCTCTAATTTCCTTGTATATCCCTCTGACACGCCGATTACCATATTACTGATGAGCATTCTGTATAATCCGTGCAAAGATTTATGCCTTTTTTGCTCCGTTGGTCTTGCGACTATTAACTCTTTCTCCTGTTGCTTTACCGTAATTTCGGGATTCACCTTTTGTTGCAGTTCTCCCTTAGGGCCTTTCACCGTAATAAGATTGTTCGACGCAATATCAACGGTGACTCCATC
>JACZTA010000301.1 GCA_022573915.1 Bacteroidota bacterium
AGGATGATTTTTACGATTACATAAATAACGGGGAGATAAATCTGGGAACGAGTTTTTCTTATGCAGATTTTAACACCGGTGTAATGTGGAATATGTTGTTTAGTCCAACACTTCACATTTTTGCAGGAGTTGGTGCATTTCATTTAACACAACCAAATGAATCATTTCTTAAGGATATAAACTCCAAGTTAAATACCAGGTATACATTTAATGGAGGCGCAAAATATGTGTTGAATGAACAATGGGGTTTATTACCGAGCATCCTGATAATGAGTCAAAGTAAGGCACAAGAAATTAATATAGGTATGCTTTTAGCCAATCACACCGGACAAGGTTTACCTGCGGATCCTATCGTTTATTTTGGTACCATGTTTAGAACCTCCATTGGCAACACCAATACCGATGCCATTCTGCCCTCGGTTGGAATCAAGGTAAAAAATATTCAAGCTGGATTGAGTTACGATATAAATATTTCATCTTTAAGAGGTGCAAGTAATTTGAGAGGCGGTATGGAATTAGCTATCATATATATATCAGACTTTGCCCGACCACTTCCTGTTAAGGCCGTTATTCCTTGCCTTAGATATTAACCTGACCATAATCTTTTAGTTTATGCGACATTTTCTTTTGATTGCCATTGCAGTGACCTGTTTTGCGTGTAGTGTGAAGATCAACCCCGACAAGGAAATGTCGACCAAGAAAAAAATCAAGCTGGCAGATCAGCTTTTCCAACAAGGAAGCTATTATAACGCAATTGATTATTACGAAGAGGCGATGGCCGATGAAACGGAAAATATATATGTGGCCCATCAGCTCGCGGATCTCTATTGGTTATCCCGGGACTACGCAAACTCTGAAAAATACTATCGAAAAGTTCTCGAGTTGGATGAAAACCGATATGAATTAGCAAGACTCCATTATGCAAAGTCATTGAAGATGAACGCAAAATACGAATTGGCAAAAACAGAATATACTGCGTTTCAAAAGAAATACCGGGGAGCTGATCGAACTACTTACAGGAAGTATGCAAAAAACGAGATCGCCGGCTGTGACATGGCAATCGATGCCATGAAGAACCCGCTACCTACCCGGATAAAACATCTAAATACCAATGTGAATGCCGCATACACCGACTATGCTGCAATACCTTTAGGTGACACCGCAATTATGTTTTCATCAATGAGATCTGATTCTGTAATTGAGGTAGATAATCTCAATAAAAATACCGTGCTGTCCAGAATATATACCATCAAGAGCGTCAGAGGCCAGGTCACAGGCCCCCGCATGCCTATGGAACTTTTTAATGACGACAAGGTACATACGGGACATGGAAGTTACTCTGCGGATGGAAAGAGTTTTTACTTTACCAAATGTACGCAGACTGCCTATGCCACGGTTAAATGCGCCATTTATGTTTCAGTATTTGACAGCGTCTGGCAAGAACCTAGAAAGTTGCCAAGCGCGATTAATAATCCGTCTGCAACCACTACTCAACCGAATCTGGGCTTGTCAAAAAAAGGTGATGATGTACTTTATTTCGTCTCGGACAGGCCAGGTGGAGAAGGTGGCATGGATGTTTGGTATAGTGTCTTGAGCAGGGGAAAATACAAGGACCCGATCAATCTTGGCAGAAAGATAAATACCAAATGGGATGAAAGAACCCCGTTCTACGATATCGAAAATCAGATTCTTTATTTTAGCTCCAATGGCCGTATTGGTTTTGGAGGCTTTGATATATATAAGTCAGAAGGTAATATGAGAGCTTGGTCTGCCCCCGAGAATGTGGGCTACCCACTTAACTCATCAGTGGACGATATGTATTTCACGGTGGACAAAGACGGCAAGAGAGGTTATTTCACTTCAAATCGCATCGGGAGCATTGCACTTAAGAGCCCTACATGTTGCGATGATATCTATCAATACGACTGGACCCGGATAATCAAAGTAGCCGTAGAAGGATATGTTTTTGAAGAAGGCGACAGCACAATGACTCCCCTAGATGCTTCCCGCGTAGATTTATCAGTGCACGATAATGCGACGGACGAGGAAGTTGTATTAAAATATGAAACCACAGCTGATGGACTAAAGTACTTTTTCAATCTTTCGCTTAATAAAGATTATAATTTAAGTGCATCGAAGCAAGGCTATTTTTCGGGGAAAGGTTTTTTTAAGGACTACATCGCTTTAACGACCAAGGGAATTACCAGAAGTATAACATTACGTGTCGATTTATATCTAAAAAAAATTGAGAAGAATGTGGGTTATGAGATCCAGAACATCTATTACGATTTTGACAAGGCGAACCTGAGAGACAGATCGAAGAAGTCACTCGATTCGCTCGTCATCATCCTGAATGAGCATCCTGAAATAGAAATTGAGATTGGTGCTCATACTGATTCTCGTGGAACCGATATATACAACGCAAATCTTTCTCAAAAACGTGCAGAAAGCGTGGTTAAATACTTGATTACACACGGTGTTTCGAGAAATCGATTGGTTGCCAAAGGATATGGTGAATCAGAGCTAAAAGAAGACTGCTCTGTATACAGCGAATGTCCCGATGATAGCAGTGGAGATTGTCCTTGTCATCAGAGAAACCGTAGAACTGAGTTCAAGGTGATTGGAGAATTAGAAAACGTGATCATTACGAACCCGGACGATGAAGATTTTTAGTGAGTTTGTAAAGCTTAAATTGTTCTTAAAAATATATTGGAATTACACTAAAATCAGTAGATTTTACGTAAATTAGATGTTCTCAATGTGCTCAAAACCTAAATTATAATTCAATGGTACTATATAGATCCATTAAGGTTTTCGTTTTTCTTGTTGTGACACTCAGTCAGTCAATAATTTCAACTCAAGCCCAGGTTGTTCAAACCCTCCTATTTGTTGAGGATTTTGATACCGTGAATAATATCTCGTTTAGCACGGCTATGGGCACCCCGAAATATGGTAATAACGAGTGGTTCATTAATAATGAATACAATGGGAATGGACAATATCCTAATACTATCTCTCAATCAATCACGCTTGGAAACATTGGGAAGATAGGTTATGCTAATGGTAGATATTTGCATGTTAGGGATATGAATGCCACGTTGGCATCTAATGCCTGTTTCAATCCCCTCAATAACTCTGAGCGATGGGCAGTCATGAACAATGGAGTTTGCACTTTTGGTTTTGATGTGATCGGACTGAATTTTTGGTGGACCTGCGAAGGATCTTCAAAATCATACGGGGAGGTGTATTATAGCATCGATGGTGGTACGACATGGATCTTAACCAAGAATACCGATAACCTCACAAAATATAAAAACATGCCTGTTTGGAAGTACACGGTTGTGGAAGATTCGGCATTTCTGGATCAATTGGATCTCCGATTTGCCTTCAAATGGACGAATGTAGGTGCATCGAGCGGAGAAAAAGGACCTTTTTCAGTGGATGATATCATGATTGTGGCGACTACCAATCCTTTGCCTCCAACAAATATTACAGCCGTATTTGCCACCCCAAATCCGATATGTCAGGAACAGGTTGGAGGAATACGATTCTTCTTCAACGTCTCTGACGATCTATGTCCTTACAATGTATTCATCGTTGAATTTGCAGATTCTGCAGGAAGTTTTGCGAACGCAACACCGATATCAGCTTATGGTACCACTAATGTTTTTGGTTTAACTACTACGGTCCCTATGACTGCAGGACTTTGGGTTTCTCCACCTATGGGGCCTATACATACAAATATCCCAATTGGCGGATGTTATAAATGGCGTGTGAGAATGATCACACCACCTTTTGCAGGGGCCATTGTGAGTACCGGCTGTATCCAGGTAATTGATTGTATCGATAGTATTGTAACCATGGAGGCTGCCGTACTAAAGGATCCGCAAAATCCCGG
>JACZTA010000302.1 GCA_022573915.1 Bacteroidota bacterium
ATTCTGCCTTTGAATTATTATTATCTGCCATCTATCTTATTCTTTAATGAAGTTTTATCTAATTGATTCTAATATAGATCGTCTAATTTCATCCTCAAGTACTTTCTGACTGCGCTTCTGGTGCTCCACCACGAAATGAACATGCCTATAAATAACAAAACGAAGAATAAAATTAAGAAATTTTGAATATCATATAACAAGACGAGGTCCGGCACCCTTGTTTGTGCGTAATAAATAGTTCCAAACAATGCTGTAGTAGACAAGATGCCGCTGATAAGCCCATTCATGACACCTTTCATAATAAACGGATAGGTAATAAACTTCCATGTTGCCCCCACCAGTTGCATGCTTTTTATCAGGAACCTGCTCGAATACATTGATAAACGAATAGTATTGTTGATTAGTGTGATCGCATTGACAAACAAAAGCAGGCTAAGAACCAAAATACCTGCTCCTATGCGTTTAACATTCTTGTTCATCAAACTAACCAGTTTTTTATCGTAGAATACGTTCAAAACTTCGTCATAAGTCAATATTTCTTTTTCTATGATTTTTAAACTATCCGGGTTTGCATAAACTGCGTTCAGAAAAATGCTAAAAGAAGCAGGGAGTGGATTATAACCGGGAAGATCGAAGTCAAATCCTTCATCCCGCTCTTTCATGATCTCCAGAGCATCTTCCTTTGAAATAAATGTATTTGATTTTACATACGGTTCGGCATCAAATACTTTGGTTAATTTCAATAAATCGGCTTCTTTTACGTTATCCTTTAGATATACCGATATCTCGATGTTCTCCTTGAAGTAATCGGAGAGTTTTTTAGCATCGAGGACGATTACTCCAAGTAAACCAAGCATGTAGAGAACGAGTGCAATACTTACTATAGAATAGAAAAATGTGGGTTTGGATCTCTTGGGAGTAGCTTTGCCTACTTGGTTGCTCATGCAGGTAAATTATGAATATAGATGTTGGAAATGCTAAGATAATGAAATTCTCAATTAGACAATTCTAAGTTCATCTTAAAGCTAATGACATGCTATTTTTCATTTTATTGCTATATTTGAATACCAAATCAGCTATGAGAAGAGTATTTCCGATATTAATTCTCGTCGTTTTTACCATTGCGTGTACCAAACCAACCTGGCATTTGGTGAAACTAGAAGTCTTGGAAATTCCAAGCTATTGTCAGGATGATTTTACACCTGAAGGCAATCCTGATATTTATTTCGCACTGTATGATGAATTTAATAATCTCTATTTTGCTTCCAGGGATACTTTTAACGAGGTAGGTTTTTTCCCCATTGTCTTCACTATGAACATACAGGTGTATGAGCAGTTTTATGACATAGCCATTTTCGACTACGATGAGTTGGCTATCGATGACCTAATTGGAAGCGTCGTCTTTGAGAAACAGATCAAGGCCGGGACATTTAGTACACCTTATAATGAAAAATGTTCACTTAGTGGTACGGATTATCATCTGGGTGAGCTTAAGATCAAGATAACACTTGAGAGAAGGAAGTGACCAGATTTCCCAGGCGAAAAGAATCTATTCCATTTATTTTTAAGCTAATAATATAAAGTTCGGTTACGAATTAAAACGATCTCTAGTCACATCTAAGAACTATGTGACCAAAAAAATTCGAATAAATATTATTTTTAAATAGAACTGAACAAAACTGAACGTGTAAAATACCACCACCGTCCTTGTAGACGATTACAGGATCTTCAGAACCTGCGCTAAAACCATGTGACTCTAATTCCGAACTGAAAATTATAAATACATGATTATCATTTGAATACACATTACCGGTGTGATATATCCCCGGAGCGGGTTCGTCGTAGAAAAAAAAGTGATGCCACCATCATTTCCGGTTGCAGTAATTTGATAGCTTCCATAACTGCTAGGGCCATTACTGCAAATCACTTGATCAAAGACTAACTTTACGGTGTCATATTCCATGGCGTTAATCTCCAGGTTGCAAGTTTTCTTCGGAGTTGTGAAAGTTACATTTTGTCCATAGGGTCTCCCTTCTGCGTTTGACACGAAAGCTCTTGCAAAATAGGTAGTCTCGTCCTTCAGACCATTCATGTAAACACTAAAAGTATCAGAAATGGATTCACTCCAGCGAAAGTCGGTAGATCCATCCCTCTTGGGTGAGGAAATGGTATCCCAGCATACGCCAACATGGATTATATCCACGTTTCCATTGTGCTTTATAATTCCCCCTCCTTGAGCCCAATGAGCGTTGGGATTCGTGATGGCTTTGGTATCCAAGGTTGCAACGGATTTGCGCCTTAGATTATCCAACGCATTTTCACAACCTGAAGTCAGAACTATTATGCCAATGAGAGTGCCCAGGCATATAGTTATATTGATTTTCATAATATAAAGAGTAAAACTACCAAATAACGTTAATCACACAAAAGTTTTGCATGACCATAGAATGTTTTAATTCCATATTCAAAAAGAACAGAACAGAACTGTACATTTAGTTCTCCATTACCATCTTTAAAGACAATTATCGATTTACCGGGCTGAGCCCTGAAAATGGTAGCCGGAACAAACAATTCATAATCGATCAGTACCCGGGCCTCCCCAGGATTATTTAATACGATAGTGTACAACCCGGGAGCAGGTGCGGGAAAAAAAGTTAGTGTGAGATTGCCAACATTGCTTTTTGCTAAAATTTTATAGGGGCCACCTAACGGGTCGAAGCCACAAGTCACAGGTGCAAAATTGTGTAATACCGTATCGTATTCCATCGTATTAATATCAAGATTGCATATATGTTTCGGCGTTGTAAAACTTCTGGTTTGACCATAAGAGCCTCCTTCTGAATTACTTGCATATGCCCTTATGTAGTAAGTAGTTTCTTCTTTTAGTCCATACATGTAAAAACCAAAATTCACAGAATCGGCTAAATTATAGTTGCACTTTTCAGTAGAAAAAGTTGGAGATACAATTGTATCCCAGCAAAGGCCCTCTAATTGAACATTCAGATTTCCATCGTGTTTGATAATGCCTCCTGCATAAGCCCAATGCGGGTTAATTTTTGTTACTGCAGTTGTTTCCACTGTTGGAGCAGACTTACGTCTTAATCCATTGAGCGTATCCTCGCAACTGGTTTCCAACAAGAAGAAAACCACACCAATAATAAATAACCGTTTAAAGGCCATATTTAGGATCTTGATCAGTTACAGGTCAGGTTGCCGTCTGCTACGAATTTTTGATTGTAAAGATCCTCTGTAAAATTCATTCCGCAAAAACTCACAGAGATAGTTGCATTGCCATCATCTGTGACCAACCCTCCTGCTACACCTCCGCCATACGTAATCTCGGTAACCGGAGAAGTCTCCAGCGTAGGCGGAATAGTTTTTCGCAAGTCATCATATAATGTACTATCACATCTGATCTGTACCGAACAAATCAACGCCACGACAATCAATAATGGCCAATTTGTATAACCCACAATTTTTGGTGTTGATTTACAAAATTACGGAAATATTAATATCCTCAAGCCATTACCGTATTTACAGCTACTGTACTACAACCTTTCCCCGCGCCATAATTGTGTCGTTCTTAAACAACTGATACAGATATAATCCGGCAGGTAATCCATCTTTTGGCATCAATATCTTATCCCTGTCAATGTTCTCAATTATTCTCACCTCATCGCCCATGATGTTATATAATCTAAATGATAAGTTCCCATTTAAATAAAGGGAACTACTAAACTCAAGTGTTAATTGATCATTTGTAGGGTTAGGATACAGACTGATAAAAGGGTTTAGATTTTGATTGAGCTTGTTGACACCCGGAGGAGAGAATTTGAATGGGATTTGCATTTCCCATTCCAGATCCTTCTGCCAACCCTTACGTAG
>JACZTA010000303.1 GCA_022573915.1 Bacteroidota bacterium
CCAGAAGCGGCGGATCCGCTTCAGTGAAAATCACCGAAATATTCATATTTTAGTAAGATATATGAAAATGGGTGTGCATATAAATACGTTAGTAAACATCACACAACTTTGTACTAAAACAATTTAAAAATCAAATTTGCAATGAAAAAAATCTACTTAGGACTTCTAATAAGTGTACTGGCAACAACAATGAATGCTCAAGTTCTTAATTTAGAATGGGCTCAAGCCATGGGTGGGACATCTGATGATCGATATGGTTCACACACTTTGGATGCCTTTGGTAATATTTACGTAAGTGGAGTTTATCAGGGTATGGTGGATTTTGATCCGGGTGCAGGCACCTTTAACTTAACCTCAAATGGCGGTTTTGATATTTTTATTCAAAAGTTAGATGCGTCTGGTAATTTTATTTGGGCTAAATCGATGGGAGGAACTGGCGATGATTACAGTGGCTCGATCACCACAGATGCTTCGGGTAATGTTTATCTGGATGGAATTTATGAGTTTACGGCCGATTTTGATCCGGGTGCCGGTACCTTTAATTTGACTTCAAACGGTGATGTTGATGTCTTTATCCTGAAGTTGGATGCCGCCGGAAATTTTGCTTGGGCCAAATCCATAGGTGGAACTAATTATGATGTGAGTGGCTCCATCACCGTCGATGCTTCCGGTAACATATATATCGTTGGAGTTTATTGGTTAACCGTTGATTTTGATCCTGGTGCCGGGGCGTTCAATCTAACTTCAAACGGCGTTCGCGATATTTTTATACTGAAGTTGGATGCCGCCGGAAATTTTGTTTGGGTAAAGTCCGTAGGAGGAATTGGAGATGAACCTACTGCTTATCACACCACCGATGCTTTGGGCAATCTCTTAATAACCGGAGTTTATTCCGGTACTGTAGATTTTGATCCGGGTGCAGGTACCTTCAATTTGACTTCAAGCGATATCATTTTTAGTGATTTCTTTATTCAAAAATTAGATACTAATGGAAACTTTATATGGGCTAAATCTATGGGTGGAAGCTCAGCTGAGATTCCTGGTTTCATCACTACGGATATCTCGGGAAACATACTCATTACCGGGTGGTATTTCGGCACCTCAGATTTTGATCCCGGTGCAGGCACCTTCAATTTGACTTCAAATGGCCTTTCTGATGTTTTTATTCAAAAGTTAGACTCTTCAGGAAATTTTATTTGGGCCAAATCAATGGGAGGAACAAGCATAGACCTTATTGGTTCCGTCACAACCGATGCCTCAGGCAATGTTTATGAAATTGGAACTTATCAAGGTACCGTAGATTTTGATCCGGGTGTGGCAACGTTCAATTTGAGTTCAAAAGGTCTATACGAGGTTTTTATCCAAAAGTTAGACGCTTCAGGAAGTTTTATCTGGGCCAAATCTATTGGGGGAATTGGTGAGGAGTTTGCTGGTTCCATCTCGGTAGATACCTCGGGTAATCTTTTAATAACCGGATCTTTTCAAGACACAGTAGATCTTGATCCCAGTGCGGCAACCTCGAATTTCATTTGCAAGGGTATTAGGGATGGTTTCATCCTAAAACTAAGTCAGTCCGCAGTGGGTATTAGAGAAAACATATCATTTAGTGATGTAACTATCTTTCCCAATCCGAACTCAGGGTTGGTAAACATAGATTTAGGGAATTTAAGAGAAGTATCTATAAAAGTATTAAATGTTAGCTGTCAATTGATCTATCAAGCTGAAAATGTAAATGCTCTAATTCACCAATTTGAATTGAGTGAAGCAGCCGGTATTTACTTCATTGAAATAAGCGTTCAAGGCGAGCGGCAACGATATAAATTAGTGAAAGAATAGCGCAAGCAACAGCTAAAAACGATCGATTATAGGTCATCAAAACAAACTCATGAGAATTAAATTACTATTGTCTCTTTGCATACTCCTTCTTGTATTCATGGCCAGTTCCTGTAAAAAGGGAACCTTGTCTCCGGCTAGGAACCTGACCGGGACATGGGAGACGACCTTTCCGGTAAAGGTCCATGACATATCCGAAGGATGCGGAGCAGTAGCTGAAGATGTGCCAGTACGGAAAGAACCATTTATACAGGAGACTTTTGTTTTACCACAGATTTACTTTCAGGCACTTTCGAGGAATTATTTTGCGGGATTTGGTGCGAGGGGATACGAACCGATCAAAATGACTTTAAATTAACCCGACAATGAAAATTAGCACTGCTTGTTCTTTTTCTAACTCTGGCTACACTCTCCTGTGGATCGAACGACCCCAATGATCAGGTGGATGAAGGTAACATAGCAGAGAACATCTATACCAGCGATGCAATTGGCTGGACGATTGAAATCCCCGAGGGTTGGGAAATTACAAAGAAAAGTCAGATCGAAGAGGAAATTGAGGTGGGAATGGAAGCTGTGGATGAAGTTATAGAAGAGGGAATAGACTTTAGTACCTTGTGAAGGATTATATTTTCACCATCGGCATTATCTACAATAATGAGGACGACAAGGCGACCATGTTAAACGCCTGGAGAAACTCAAAATTCACAAAGAATGAAGTTTTGGATTAGCCTCAAACTTATCCTGATAATCCTTTAATCAAGTGAATCTGGGTCCGCTTTTGTGAATTTCAAAAATTTCCTTAATTTTGCACCCACTTTTGAATTATAATCAGTCAGTGATATGTCTAGAATTTGCGATTTCACAGGAAGAAGACCGGTAGCAGGGAATAGTGTTTCTCACTCTCACAAGAAAACCAAGAGAAAATTCTATCCTAATCTGCAGGTAAAACGGTTTTATATTCCCGAAGAGGATAAATGGGCAACCTTTAAAATATCTACAGCAGCGCTGAAAAATATCAACAGGAAAGGAATTTTCGCCTATATCCAGGAGCTGAGAAAGAAAGGTGTTATCATCAAATATTAGAAGATTAAGCAAACACAACCGAAATGGCTAAGAAAGGAAATAGGGTACAGATCATATTGGAATGCACAGAGCATAAGGCATCAGGCGTGCCGGGCACTTCCAGATATGTTACCACTAAGAATAAGATAACAACTCCTGATCGTTTGGCATTGATGAAGTTTAATGCTACCCTGAAGAAATATACTTTACATAAAGAGATCAAATAGATCTGATCCGTTAGATCTGATAAATAGAATATAATGGCAGAAGAAGAAAAAAAAGAACAGGAAGTGAAGGATTCCGGTTGGAAGGAGAAGGGCAAAGAGGAAAAACAAGATAAAGCTCCCACTGTCGAAGGAGCAGGCGGAGGCGAAGGTGATGCCGAGGGTGAGAAGGTAGTAAAGAAAAAAGGACCTACTCAGGAAAAATCCGACGACCCGCGTAAAGATAGCAAGAACTGGGTAAAAGTGATCAAGTCGGAAAGGTCTGAAAAGACTGGCGCCTATACATTTAAAGAAGCTTTCATACTTAAAGATGAGGTTAAGAGTTTTTTGGATGATTAGATTTTTTTAAGTCAGTAACTTATAGGAAGTCTTTCTTAATTTTGGAAAGACTTTTTTTTTACCGTTTTCAGTATAATCATGGGAATATTTAATTTTTTTAATAAGGAGAAAAAGGAGCAACTCGATGAGGGGCTGAAGAAAACCAAGCAAAGCTTTTTTTCTAAGATAAGCCGCGTGGTGGTCGGTAAGTCACGTGTGGGTGTAGAGATATTGGATGACCTGGAGGAAGTACTGATTGAAGCGGATATTGGCTTCGAAACGACTGTAAAGATCATTGAAAAATTAGAAGAGCGTGTGGCACGAGATAAGTACATGAATACTAATGAGTTACACAGTATTCTTAAAGAAGAGATTGGTAGTTTATTAGCTGAGAATAAGGTGTCGGAGATAGAGGATTTTGTTATACCTGAAATGGAACAAC
>JACZTA010000065.1 GCA_022573915.1 Bacteroidota bacterium
TGAAAGGGTGTATCCAATTCGAGGTTAAGCAGAAGTCTAATATCCAGGTAGGAAAGATCTAAGTTATTCAAAGCTTTAACAAGAAGAACTTCATCAGCAGCGACCTGCGCTTTAATATCGAGTAACGCATTTTCTGCTAATTTACCTACATCAACCAGGATAATCGTTCTTACAATCTGCTCTTCCGAAAGAGCTAATTGGTTTTTAGCTATTTCCACATTCTCCAAGTTCACTAAAATTTGAAGATAATATCGCAACACATCCATGGTAATATTATAGGCCACTCCTTCCTGTTGCTCCAGGCTTACTTCCAGGTCTATCTTACTTCTTTTAAGTGTATTCTGTTGCCGCCATCCATTCCACAATACAATGCTCGAGTTAAGGCCCACGAAATTTGACTGAATTGATCTGGTTTCAAAATCGTTCGTCGTTGGGTCAATGGATCGCCCGAAATTATAGCTATGTGAGATAGAACTGTTTAACGATGGTAACCTTAGCAGCTTACTTTCAAGCACGATCACCTCATTGGCTTGAACATTAAGCCCACTTCTTTTAAATTCAATATTGTGTTCCAACGCATATTGAATGCAATCATCCAAACTCCATATAGGCTGTCCGTATCCAATGCGGGTTACCAAAATAAAGAGCAGGCTGAAGGTGATAATACCTGGAAATTTCATGTTAAGTTGTAGAATAAATTAAACGTGCGTGCAAATTTACGATTTTCAAGTTTTAATTTCTCTATTAGTGGATTTCCGGTGACAACAAGCTGAATTTCCGCTTTGAACGTACAAAAGTAATTTTAGATAGGTAGTCTTGAAATTACAACCAAATCCGGCGCGAACAGTTAATGAATTATTATTATCTTAATTTTACGTTGAATAATAAGCTCACCAGGTATATATGCAGGAGATCAGACAAATAATTAAAACTCTTAAAAAGGGGGAGGTGCGATTTGTGCGCAAGTTCTATAAAGTGCACGGAGATAGCGAAGCTAAAAAGAGATTAGACCTTTTCAACCTGGTAATTTCCAATAAGGTAAGTACTGACCTTGATGCTGCCGCACATCTGTATAACTCCAAACCTAACTCTGCATTTTCACATCTTAAAACTCGTTTAAAAGAAGATGTTTTAAATGTGATTTTACTACAGGATACAAGTAAGAAATTTGAAAGTCAGGCTTCCCAAGCGGAATTCGATTGTAAACGCCTGTATATTAAAGGAGATCTGCTTCTTTCAAGAGGTGCTCATTTACCGGGTATCAAATTATTAAAGAAAGCAGCTAAACTTGCGGATAAATTTAAATTGACCATCAATCAGGTTTTAATTGAAGATCTTTTAAGAGACCATCTCGGATCGGTGAATGGGATTTCCCATTATAAAAAATACCAGAAGAATATTCATGAAAATATTCGGCTCTATGAGCAAGAAATTAAAGCCAAAGAATACTTCAATCATTTGATCCTGCCAAATTTGTTTAGTGTAAATAAGTCGGAAGGATCCGGTGGCTTCGGAGTTGGTGTGATAAATAAGTTGCACAACCTCTATAGATCAACCGGCTCAGCGATGATACACTATTGGTTTTTAAGAACTGCGAGTAATTATTATCTGATCTCAAAGAATTATCAAAAAGCTTTGGGTTATGTTGATGAATTAATAAACTTACTCGATAAAGAGCCAACGGTGGATTCCGCTTCAAAAAGGGCTGAGGCCTATCTGTTAAGTGCCTATATATTGGTTTATCTCAAGCAGCACCATAAGGCAATTGAACAGATAGAAAAAGCCAGAAACTCCTCTAAAGCAAATCTGCTCAAGGACCTGAATTCCATTGAGTTATTATTTTACGCGTATATGCATTTGAGAGAATACCGAAAGGCGGATGAAGCCTTAAAGAGAGGAATAAAGCATACCGGCAACGAGATGAATGAATTTTACAAGGCTAAATGGATTTATTACAAAGCAAACTTGCAGTTTGCCCAAACGAATTATCTTCAGTCTATCGCCACTTTGAATCCAAGCACCGTCCTCCTCAAGGATAAAGCGGGTTGGCTAATCGGTTATAAAATGCTCGAGATCCTGAATTTCATTGAGATGAAGAATTATGATTTTGTAGACTACAGACTCGATAATCTTAGAAAATTGCTTCAACGCTTGAAAGAACAAGACCTAACGCGGATTAAAAGCATATTCCATATTCTCGATCAACTTTCGAAGCATAATTATAATTATGAGAAAGTGAGAAAAAAGAACGAAGGCAGAATAAAATTACTTGCCCAGAATACAAAGGATTATGGTAGGGATATGTTCGGTTATGAGATCATATGTTTTGAAGATTGGCTCAATGCCAAACGGGATTATGTGGTTTTCCCGAGTTTTGACTAAGGTGTTATGAATTTCAAGACCGATAAATATTACATAGGTGAGGCGATAAAGGAAGCCAATCGAGCGCTGGAGCAGGATGAGGTACCTGTTGGGGCGATCATTGTTTGTAATAATACCATTATTGCAAGGGCTTACAATCAAGTAGAGCAATTAAAGGATTCCACGGCGCATGCAGAGATGATTGCAATTACTTCAGCGATGGAATATATGGGCGCTAAATATCTAACCGGTTGCAGTATATACATTACAATTGAACCTTGTCCGATGTGCGCGTCAGCAACCAAACACGCTCAACTGGGTAAATTGGTTTTCGGTGCTCGTGATATTAAACAAGGTTTTTTAACTCTCAACAAAGTGAGCGGAATTAAACGTAAAGACCATCATCCCATTCTTCATAAGAAGACTAAGCTGATTAGAGGGATTATGGAAGATGAATGTACCGATCTCATGGTACATTTCTTTTCCGGAAAGCGCAGCTAAGGTATTTAATTTCCATGCTTTACTTTTAAGTTCATATTCACTACATTTACCAGCCCCTTATTTTTAAACTTAGGCTCCTTGACCCTATGAGCTAAATAAATAATAAAATTATGGCATTCGAACTACCTGAACTTCCCTATGATACCAATGCGTTGGAACCACATATTGATCAAACTACGATGGAGATTCATCATGGAAAACATCATAACGCCTATACCACTAACTTGAACAAAGCCATAGAAGGAACACCAATGGCTGATGAGAGTATCGAAGAGATACTGGCTCATATTTCCAGTGCTTCACCGGCTGTTCGAAATAATGGAGGTGGTTATTTTAATCATACTCTTTTCTGGTCGGTTATGTCTGCGGACGGTGGCGGCACTCCGGATGGTGAATTAGGAGACGCCATTAACGATGCTTTTGGTTCGTTTGATAGCTTTAAGGAAAAATTTGCTGATGCAGGTGTAACCCGGTTTGGTTCAGGATGGGCATGGCTGATCGTGAAAGATGGCAAGCTTGAGGTCACTTCAACACCTAATCAGGATAATCCTTTGATGGATAATGCTGAAGTAGCAGGCATTCCGATATTGGGTTTAGATGTGTGGGAGCATGCCTATTATCTGAAATACCAAAACAAGCGGCCCGATTATATAGCTGCCTGGTGGAACGTAGTTAAATGGGCTGAAGTAGCTGAGCGATTCACTGCTGCTAAAAGCTAATCTGTAAAAAGGAATGGGTCATATTACCGCAGTGGCCAAACCATTATTGATTTCTTAGTTTTCGTTTTAGCCTGATGATCCATACTAACAGCAGTATGAATACAATCGGCTCAATAATCACGAATATCCATACATTTATTTCGGTGTAGGTCATGCCCAATATAGGACCTAACCACTCTAAAAACTCAACGCACTTGTCAAAGATATACTGCATTAGAGGTATGTATAATCAATAGAGTTCGGGAAAACGCAGAAGAAGAAGAGTTATTCTACAGTTACCGACTTAGCGAGGTTACGCGGTTGATCAACATTGCATCCTCGCATCAGGGCGATGTGATATGCCAATATTTGCAGCGGAATTATTGAAAGTAGAGGTGAAAGGATCTCTTCCGTTTCCGGAATTTCGATCGCATAATCTGCCAATTCTTTTATTTTTCCATTTCCTTCTGCAACGATTGCAATGATTTTTCCTCTCCTCGCTTTAACCTCCATAATATTATTGGTGATCTTCTCATACGCGCTCTGGTTGGTTGCGATAACCACCACTGGCATTTCTTCATCGATCAATGCAATAGGTCCATGTTTCATTTCTGCAGCAGGATAGCCTTCAGCGTGGATATATGAAATCTCCTTTAGTTTTAATGCGCCTTCAAGTGCAATCGGGAAATTATATGCTCTTCCAAGGTATAAGAAGTTACGGGCATCTTTAAATTCTGCGGCTATTTTTTCGATCTGTTTACTGATTTTTAATACTGCCTCTATTTTCGCAGGGATCTTATCCAATTCTATAAGAATTTGATGATAATGAGTATCAGTGATCGTACCTTTCTTTCTGGCAAGCAATAAGGCCATAAGAGTAAGAATGGTCACCTGTGCTGTAAATGCTTTAGTAGAAGCCACACCAATTTCGGGACCGGCATGAGTATAACAACCTGCATCAGTTATCCGTGAAATTGTTGAACCTACAACATTGCAAATTCCCAATACGGTCGCACCTTTGGATTTAGCTAACTCAATGGCTGCCATGGTATCTAACGTTTCACCCGACTGTGAAATAGCAATTACTACATCCTCCTCTTTGATAATTGGATTCCTGTATCTGAATTCTGACGCGTAATCCACTTCAACAGGTATCCGTGCAAGGTCTTCAAAGAGATATTCTCCAATCAATGCTGCATGCCAGGACGTACCACAGGCCAAGAGGATAATCCTCGGAGCATTCATCAACTTATGCTCATAGTCCTTAATTCCCCCCAGGGAAATGGTTCCTTTTTCCAGATTCAAACGGCCCCGCATACTATCCTTAACCGTTGTCGGTTGTTCATAAATTTCTTTTAGCATAAAATAATCATACCCGCCGCGTTCCAGCATTTCTAGTTCCATTTGTAGCTCTTCAATAAATGGAGTTTTAATCTTATTCTCAATCGTTTTGATAAGAAAGGTCCCGTCATTTTTAACAGATACGATCTCCTCATCATTCAAGTACACCACATTCTTAGTATGTTCGACGATCGGAGTGGCATCAGAGGCAAGAAAAAATTCGTTTTCACCAATACCTATTACCAACGGACTACTTTTACGAGCAGCGATCAATTCATCTGGGAAATCGGAAGACATGACTACGATAGCATATGCACCGATCACCTCGTTAAGCGCCAGTCTGACGGCTTCTGAAAGTATAACACCATCCCTCGACTGGATTTCTTCTATAAGGTTGGCTATTACCTCTGTATCTGTTTCGCTTACAAAATTATAACCCTGTTTGATCAAGGCTTCTTTGATAATTGAATAGTTCTCAATAATGCCATTATGGATGACTGTTATTTTACCGGAAGCTGATAATTGTGGATGTGCGTTGATATCGTTAGGTGCACCATGTGTAGCCCACCTGGTATGGCCAATCGCAATATGGATATTGGTAGGAATGTTTTTTAAATGTTTGACGAGCTCATTTACTTTACCCTTTTTCTTAAATACTTTAAGGGTATTGTCGCCATTTAAGTAAGCTATACCTGCACTGTCGTAACCGCGATATTCTAATCGCCGTAAACCATTCAAGATGATTGGAATAGCTTCTTTAGTACCGATATATCCCACTATACCACACATGCGTTATAAGCTGTTATTTAAGATGAGACGAATTAAAAAGTTATTAGTTTACTAAATTAGATATAAATTCCTCATTTAATAACCGGCGTATAAGTTAAATTTAATTTAATCGGCCACCGACTGTTTTTGTTACCTGCCAGTAAAACCCGGTCGGCAATTTCCGGGCTGGGAAAAGACAATATATAAAGGCCATTATGATATTCATTATCGTTAATGATCTCTTGAAAATGGCGGGCAAGATTAATTTTATATACCGTAATGGTAACGCCATTAATGTCGGTCATAGTCTTTCTTGTTCCTCCAAAATAATCATCACCTTCAAACTGATCGGGTATAAAGTCATTAGTTCCGTCGTCCGCAATTCGCAAACAGGTTAAACGCAAAGGTGATTTATATGTGTCAGATGCATCATCCTCCAACACGGTAACAACCAGTTCAGCCTTATTGATACCGACACTCTTATATGTGCTCAGGATATTTCTGAAAAATGGAAATTTCAACTTGATTTTCAAACCTGCCATCGATTGAATGAATATTGAATCCTCACCTTGAATTTTATTCGGCGAATTTAAATATTCATATACATCCGTACCACTATGATAATTATGGCTAAAGGTGTTGACGACCGCAGCGTCATCATTAATAACCACTGAAAATTCTTGAGCATCGTTATCCTTATCGTGGTAGTAAAACACCAGCTTTGTCAGGGAAGTTCTTAAATGAAAATACAATATGCTTGCCCCTAGTTTGGTCGTGTCCGGGGCGATACGTAAGCCATGAAAAAAGTTTTCGAAATTTGAATTGTCGGCTAGTGCACCCTCACTATCCCCGGATTCATCAAAAATATTTTTAGCAAAACTATCATCCATCCTGATCCTTAGGTGAGCTGCGTGCGTTTTACCGTTGATCACAATGGTATCGTTTAGATTAGGAATAAAATTAAGTTTTGATCCAATTTCGACCGGTTTAATATTGAATACTCTGTTCGAATATTGTTGATCACCCGCATCTCCAAGTGTTTCATCCAACTCGTATAATTTGACACTAATCGGAACAGTTATATCACCATAAAATCCAGCATAATCCAGCATCAAAACTGCAGAATCAAAAGTTGAACCGGATCCTAAGTCGATGTCATTGGTCTTTAACCTGAATTGGGCATTAATACTGGCAATAGCCTTACCAAATTGAGGATCTTGATAAGCACCTAGTAGATGTTTTGTAAGACTGCTTGTCCTGAGCGAGTCCTCCCTGATCGTATAGCTTATAATAGTCGTAGTATCGGTGAACTCCGAGCTAATTGCCAGGCCACCGGGAAGTATACTACTATCGAGTATAACATCCTTCTTACATGCATACCATAGAGTAGACGCTGTTATTAAGATTAATAACAGGGAGATGCTAAATCGCATAGAAAAATTAGTTATTGCTTACCTGCTTATAGAAGTCGTAGTACGCAGCTAAATAATCATTCTCGTTTTGATATTTCAGAACCGGTTGGTCTTTGAGCTTAGCCGTAAACGTCTTCAATTCAGGTTCAATATTTTCATTACCTATAATAACGCCATCTGATCTTTGAATAGCGCCCTTATTCAAACTAATAAATGAACCATCCTTAAAAGCGTCCAGATCTTCATCTAACACCGAATCATCGATTTTGGCTTTTTCCAGAAAATTTGAGTTCATTTTTTCAGAAAATGCATTTTCATAGATTGAATAAATGACCTTGGCGTTGTCGAATACCGGTTCGTTATTATAAACTTTCTTCAGGTATAGTGGTATTAAACTGGTCATCCAACCATGACAATGAACAATATCAGGTGCCCAACCCAGCTTCTTAACTGTTTCAAGTACCCCTTTGCAGAAAAAGATCATGCGAAGGTCGTTATCTGCGTAAAAGTCATTGTTCTCATCCCTGAAAACTGATTTTCTGCTGAAAAGGTCTTCGTTATCAAGAAAGTAAACCTGGATACGTGCATCCGGTAATGAAGCTACCTTGATGATCATGGGATTATCATCTTCGTTGATAATGATGTTGATCCCGGATAACCTGACTACTTCATGTAAACGGTGTCTTTTTTCATTTATATTACCAAAACGAGGCATTAATAGCCTGATTTCACTTTTCTTACCTTGTAAATAAGGTGCAAGGTATCTTAACGTCCTTGCCATTGACGATTCTTCGAGGTACGGAAGCATCTCCTGTCCCACCAAAAGTATTCTCTGATTTTCCATTCTTCCTTTATATTTATGTAACTAATAAATTAGAGCCGGTGCCACTCTATGATATAGGTGAAATTCCTATTTTTGAACTGCAAAGATACTAAATAATAGAAAATTTTTCTAATAAATTCAAGACCCTAATAGGATTATGTGTGTAACTCCTTGATACTAAGGGTGAAACACTTGGAGTATTATTTTTATTATGAATATTGTTAAAAAATTACGTGAGCTAAAAGAGGCGTTGGACGAGGTCAGAACTAAGGGAGTGTCGGTTGGATTTGTGCCTACGATGGGTTCCTTGCATGAAGGGCATCTTTCTTTGATTAGACAAGCGAAACAAAATACACAATACGTGGTAGCTAGCATTTTTGTGAACCCGACACAGTTTGGCGAAAGTCGGGATTACGAGATGTATCCGCATACATATGAGAAGGATGAGCAGTTGCTTCGGAATGCAGGTACTGATCTTTTGTTTTATCCGGATCTGCAGGAAATCTATCCCGGTATGAGCTCCGGCTCTGGTAGCTATAAAGATGAAGATGCAAATTATACATTTGGTCCTCTTGAACAAATCATGGAAGGTGAATTCCGCAAAGGACATTTTCAGGGTGTGGCACAGGTCGTTGCAAAGTTATTACGCGCAACGGAACCTTGCACACTTTTTCTCGGGCAAAAAGACTATCAGCAATATCTTATTATCAAATCTTTGATAGATCAGATATCTGTGACAGTCGAGGTTGAACTATGTCCTATTATCCGGGAAGAGAATGGTTTGGCCATGAGTTCCCGAAATGTATTATTAACAGAGAAAGAACGTGCGGAAGCGGGAAAAATTCATGAGATACTAAAAAACTTGGAACGAAAATTTGGAATGGGTAATCCGGGGGAAGCCTCCAAATTGGCACTCGAGAAACTAGAATTAATACCCTCGATCAAAAATGTTGAATATGTGGAAATCGTGAATGCAAATAATCTGCAGAGAATCGATGAATGGAATGAAGCAGATAAGATAATTGCATGTATTGCCGTTCGAATAGGCGAGGTCAGACTAATCGACAACGTAATTCTAGTTTCATGAGCAGTCAAAAAGTGTTAGTTTTGCCGCTGTTGTAAAATTTCAGTTTCTAAACTTACGCATTATTATTCTCGACGAGAACAACCAATTAACGAATACTTCCTTTTGAATAAACGCCTTTCTAAGTTTCTAAAGTTTCTGGCTTTTCTGGCTTTGGGAGTTTTTGTCCTGTGGCTGGTTTATCGCGGCCAAGATATTAATAAAGTTCTGAGTGATATGAGGAAGGCTGATTTTGCTTGGGTATTGGTCACTATACTATTTGGACTCTTTAGTCATATATTCCGGGCGCTGAGATGGCAGATGCTCATTAAAACACTTGGTTATCGACCCAAACTTCTTACGACTTTTGGAGCCGTGATGATCGGCTACCTTACGAACCTGGCTTTACCAAGAGCAGGAGAGATCGCAAGATGTGTAGTGATTAAGAGAGCTGAGAAAGCACCTTTGGATTCTTTGGTCGGCACTATTGTGGTTGAGAGGGGAGCTGATCTGATCATGTTGGTTATAATCACATTTTTTGCTGTGGTGTTACAGGTTGGTTTGCTTGGCGGTTTTCTTAAGAAGTGGCTCGTAGATCCAATAACGGCAGGTATTAGCAATAATTCGACGAGTATTATAATATTTTCCTTATCGATTCTAGTATTTCTTGTCACGGTGTATCTGGTATACAAATATTACTTGCCAAGGTTTCGCGAACATAATATCTATAAAAGGCTTAAGAAGATAATCATTGGATTTGTAGAAGGACTCAAGTCGATAACAAGGATGAAAAACAAGGGAATGTTCATCCTTTACTCTGTGCTGGTTTGGTCCATGTACCTACTGATGGGATATGCCGGATTCTATACCATTCAATGTACCTCGCATCTTGGATTAATGGAAAGTTTATCGGTACTGGTAATGGCGAGCTTGGCCTATACAATACCTGTACCCGGTGGTCTTGGCACTTATCATTTTTTTATTACAGAGGGATTGAAACTGTATAATATCGAAGCTGCTTGTGGAAACGTATATGCTGCGATCAACCATTCTGCCCAAACCCTGTTTATTATTGTATTAGGCGGGATTTTTCTATTTTTGACCCCATTTCTCACTCGGGCTAAGAAGTATGAATAAGGCAGTTTACATCGAATCGAAGATCTTTGAAACTAAAGAGCTTTTGAAAATGATCAGCATCTGGCGGTTTAAATCTGCCCGGATCATATTCACCAATGGCTGCTTTGATCTGCTTCACAAAGGACATCTTAAACTATTGAATGAAGCCGCTTCGTTGGGGGACCGTTTGGTCATTGGTTTGAATAGCGATGAGTCAGTTAGGAATATTAAAGGAGAGGGCAGGCCTTACACAGACGAGGACACCAGGGTGATGCTTTTAGCTTCATTCTCATACGTGGATGCGGTTACGGTATTCAATGAAGAAACACCCTTGGAACTCATAAAACTTATTAAACCCGATGTAATTGTGAAGGGAGGAGATTATACTATTGAAGAAGTAGTCGGAGGAGACATCGTCATCAGCAACGGAGGCGAGGTGAAAATTATTGATCTTGTTGAAGGTTACTCTTCAACAAATATTGCAGAAAAACTAAAGGCATAGCAGGGATGGATTTCGAGCTTACAGAAGAACATTTAATGATCCAAAAGGCAGCCAGGGATTTTGCGCAAAACGAGTTGTTGCCGGGTGTAATTGATAGGGATGAGAATAAGACATTTCCTGCGGAACAGATTCGTCAATTGGGAAAGTTGGGCTTCATGGGCATGATGGTAGATCCAAAATATGGCGGAGGAGGAATGGACACGATATCTTACGTGATTGCTATGGAGGAGCTCTGCAAAATAGATGCTTCAACGGGGGTGATCATGTCTGTGAATAATTCATTGGTTTGCTGGGGACTTGAGGCTTTCGGCACGGAAGAGCAAAAAGAAAAATACCTGGTTCCGCTGGCAAAAGGAGATAAGTTAGGTGCCTTCTGTCTGTCAGAGCCTGAAGCGGGGTCTGATGCAACGCAACAACGTACTACTGCGATAGATAAGGGTGATTATTATCTGGTAAACGGGACCAAGAACTGGATAACCAATGCGGGTAATGGTTCTATTTACCTCGTAATGGCTCAGACTGATGTTTCGAAAGGGCATAAGGGTATTAATACATTAATTATAGAAAAGGATTCAGAAGGTGTCACTCTCGGTCCACCCGAAAACAAATTAGGAATAAGGGGTTCTGATACCCATTCGATTATGTTCAGTGATGTCAAGGTGGCGAAAAAAAACCGCATTGGAGAAGACGGTTTTGGTTTTAAGTTTGCGATGAAAACATTGGAAGGCGGAAGGATCGGTATTGCTGCTCAAGCATTGGGTATTGCCGCAGGAGCATATGAACTGTCGCTTCAGTATTCAAAAGAGAGAAAGACTTTTGGTGAACCAATTAGCAATCATCAGGCGATCCAGTTTAAACTTGCAGACATGGCAACGGAGATCGAGTTGTCGCGTTTACTTTGTTATAAAGCTGCCTGGCTGAAAGACCAACATGAAAGTTATGCCTTGGCTAGTTCGATGGCGAAACTATTTGCATCTGAGACGGCAATGAGAACAAGCATCGAGGCTGTTCAAATTCACGGTGGATATGGCTATGTGAAGGAATATCATGTTGAGAGAATGATGCGCGATGCGAAGATCACCCAAATCTACGAAGGCACTTCTGAAATTCAGAGAATTGTGATCTCTAGAGGAATTCTAAAGTAGTGAAGAAGTTCCGAGTTCAATGTTTAACGTTCAAAGGCCCCGCGATAGAAAATGCTCGTTAAGCGAAATTCAACTTTCGATATAAATTGGGAAATAGGTTTCTTTGAACATTGAACTCGGATGAATTTCCTCTTTCTTTGAGCGTATTTGTCAACTTTTTGCGCTAAATTTGCATAGAAAATAACTCTATCCAATGCATATATTACTTCTTGGTAGTGGCGGACGAGAACACACTCTCGCATGGAAGTTGGCTCAGAGTGATAAATGCGAACAGTTGCACATAGCCCCGGGAAATGCCGGTACCCTGTTATGTGGTCATAATATTGCGATCGAGGTCGATGATTTCGAAAATATCAGGCATTTCGTTTTAAGTAACAAGATTGACATGGTAGTAGTAGGCCCTGAACTGCCTTTGGTGAAGGGTATTCAGGATTATTTCCTTCAGGATAAGGATCTGAGCAGGATTCCCTTAATAGGCCCTGAGAAAGCAGGTGCATTACTTGAGGGGAGTAAAGCCTTTGCCAAGGAGTTCATGAAAAGGCACAGGATACCTGCCGCAGCCTTTGAAACATTTGATGGTGATTCACTGAGTAAAGGAATAGCGTATATCAACTCTGTTAATGGACCTTATGTGTTGAAAGCTGATGGACTTGCGGCTGGAAAAGGAGTGATCATCTGCCAAACAGCGGAAGAAGCACAAAAGGAACTGCGTGCCATGATTTCGAACTCAAAGTTTGGAGAAGCTGGTCGCCGGGTAGTGATAGAAGAGTTTTTAGATGGAGATGAATTTTCAGTTTTCATCTTAACGGACGGTATAAGTTATAAGATTTTACCAACCGCTAAAGATTATAAACGAATTGGTGAAGGTGACACCGGTTTGAATACGGGTGGAATGGGTGCCATATCGCCGGTTCCATTTGTCGATGATGAGCTGATGACAAGGGTAGAGAAGGAAATTATTATTCCTACAATGCGCGGTTTGAAAAAAGAAAAGATTACTTATAAAGGCTTTCTGTATTTTGGATTGATGGTTGTTAATGATGATCCTTATATGATTGAATACAATGTGCGGCTGGGTGACCCTGAGACACAAGTGGTTTTACCAAGGATTAAAAATGATCTTGTAGATCTTTTCATCCATGTAGCTAATGAAACATTGGGTACTCAGGAAATAATTTACGATAGAAGAGCGGCTGCGACGATCGTGCTCACATCAGAAGGGTATCCGGAAGAAT
Organism: Bacteroidota bacterium; assembly: GCA_022573915.1. Classification (GTDB taxonomy): domain Bacteria; phylum Bacteroidota; class Bacteroidia; order Chitinophagales; family JACZTA01; genus JACZTA01. The sequence continues at coordinate 12,966 of JACZTA010000065.1, forward strand.
ATACTAAGGGAAAAACCATCGGTGGTCTCAAAGATGTTCATGATAGTATCGTATTTCATGCCGGGACAAAAATAGATCACGGAAATAACCGCGTCACCACAGGAGGAAGAGTAATTGCCATTACATCTTATGGCCAAGATCTGAATATGGCTTTGGAACTATGCATTAAAAACGCCGGAAAGATCAAATATGATGGTAAGTATTTCAGAAAGGATATTGGCTACGATGTAGTAGCTCAACCTGAAATTGTCTAGTTTTTATTGAACTATTAATGGATCGAAACTCTCCTGTTCACCACTTCATCATCAGTTACTAACTGCATAAGATAAATTCCTCTGCTAAATCCGGGAAGGTCATACTCTCTTGTAAATTTTCCATAGACATTCTCAATTAACTCGGATCTCATCAGTTGCCCTTGAGGATTGAAAATACTAACGACTATTTCCCGTCGGACATTCGAGTTCAAACTCAAAGTAAAGTTGCCGGTGTTGGGATTTGGATAGAGACGAAGTTCTTGTGAGAGGCTTTTTGGTTCATCCATCCCAAGCTGCACTTCAAGAGTTTGCTGAGAAGTATCTGCACAATCTTCATGCTTGACAATCAATGTGACAGTAAAGTTTCCGGAGTTGGAATACGTATGCGCAGGATTCTTTGAAGGTGAACTCTTGCTGTCGCCGAAGGTCCATTTATAACTGGTTCCTGTCTGGTCTGTTGCAGTGAAGTTGGCATCGAGCGCCCAGAAGGTATAGGTAAAATCTGCAAATGGTTTAGCCGCTTCCGTCCCAAGAGTGTACGTGGGTTTGGGTGTTACCACTTGCTTTTTTGAGTAAAGAAAATCGGCATAACCGTATATAGTGAATGAGTTACCAAACAATGGAAAATCGGTAGATAAACAGCTCGTACAATAATGACTTTTAATATAGGTTATTTCCTTACCAAAGGTACCCGGCGGTGATTGAGAGTAGTACGGACTTGAACCTGAATTCCATTCTGTGATCAGGTAGTCAATACCCGGAGTAAGCCAAACAGGTTTTGAAAGTTCTTTATACTGATATCCTGGAGCCCAGGGAACGGTTACAGTTGCTACTATCTTTTCACCGGCAACTGTCCAAAGATTACAGACGCGGGAAACGCCGCTCGGTACATTCATGCCTAAATGAGTTACAATAATATCTTCTTTCACTCTGAATGCAAATCCGGTTTGAAAGCTCGTAGTAGTAAAGGAATTTACCGACGTGGTGCTGTCGGTAGCAGAGTGTGGTCCATTAGTAAATACATTGGCGGTATTTGTTGTTGTGGCAAGCGAATTGCCGTAGAACAGGTACACTGTTATTGATCCGTTGGCAGGAAGACTGGGAAGCAGAATCCAAATCTTTGTGGTTGTAGAGTTAAATCCAAAATTGATGAAATGTTTCAAGAAATTGGTATCGTTACATGTTGAAGAAATTCGGATATCCTTTCCATCAATATCCATCTTACCATCCGCTATCGGAGTTTGGGTATCAACTGTAACTTCGACAGCATAGTTTGTTAGAGTTTGACCGGATTTTTCATCTATCGTTATTGGTAGAGCGTATTGCCAACCATTAGACTGGCCGGAACTATTTCCCAAAAAAAGTAGCGTGATCATTGCGAATGTAAAGAAGACTGTTTTCATGATATCAGGTATTGAGTACTTTTTTGCAAAGTGTTTCAAGTAGATGTTTATAATCAAATTTAAGCAAAATAAATCAACTTGAACCGTTTGGGGTTACTTGTTTCAAAAGTCCATTTTGAAAGAACTAACCAATCATTTCTCTGGGATCTACCCACTCGTCAAACTGCTGTTCGGTCAGCAGCCCGAGTTCAAGTGCAGCCTCTTTTAAGGTGGTTCCTTCCGAATATGCCTTCTTGGCAATTTTAGCTGCATTATCATAGCCAATATGTGGATTCAATGCAGTTACGAGCATTAGAGAATTATCCAGGTTGCGCTTGATAATTTCAGTATCAGCTTGAATGCCAACCACACAATTCTGATCAAATGATCTACTGGCATCCCCGAGCAGTTTGGCTGAATGTAAAAAATTATCGATCATCATCGGGTGAAGACAGGACCATACGGATATCGACCGGTTCTATAAGGATTACATAAAATTGCTCTTGGATTTGAGTGGAGGTGGTTGCGGGGTCGTTCTCTCGAACAAGGAGGGTTAAATGATGGAAAAGACTCGATGGCTAGGCCAGATCTTCTTCGTG
>JACZTA010000066.1 GCA_022573915.1 Bacteroidota bacterium
AGATAACCTCCATCTATATTTTGTTTGACACAAAAGGCTTTTTCATCACCCGTATCACCGTATGTCTTTGACCACTCAAGTGTACCAAAACGATTTGTTTTTAACAGGTAAACATCATTATTTCCCGCTCCAAAACTTTTGGTGTACCCGCCAATAATAAATCCGCTATCGCTTGTTTCCTCAACAGAATAACCAAAATCAGTTCCTGTACCACCGTATGTTTTGGACCACTTTAACTTTCCTGTTATGTCAGTTTTGAGTAAGCAAACATCTAAATTGCCTGCTCCAAAACTATTCGTGTAGCCCACTATTACGTAACCGCTATCATAGGTTTGCTGAACTGAAAAACCGAATTCATATCCACCACTGCCAACAGTTTTCGACAACTGGTAGGCTCCATTCTTATCAATCTTTAAAAGATATATGTCAGAATTCCCTGCACCAAAACTCAGTGTAGAACCAGCTATTATGAAACCATCATCATGTGTTTTTGCAATTGAATAGCCTGTATCAAGCGTATCTCCCCCGAAGGTTTTTTGGAACTTAATCTGCGCATTGGCATTAAATACTAATGCCACGCTCAATAGAATGATAACGGTAAAGAATATTTTCTTGAATTCAAACATTGTGTTTGTAGTGAGCTGAACCTTCATACGGGGTGGCAAAATTACGGAAATCCCCTCAAATAAAGTGAAAACTCCACCCTATAACGTGTATGACGGGGTGTTTAGCGTACTCGAAGTGTTTGATATTTTGTATTTATACGGTGAAATTTTCAAATCTGTTCAAAAACGGCTAAATAATCTCCGTGTTCAACATATTCTTCAAAGTTATTAGAAGAGTTGGCATATTGCGCTTTGTGGCAACACGAATAATTAAATTTGTGATCCTGAGAGGTTTATTTAAAAACTCGCTCAATAGCCGATATAATAAGTTCAATTATAAAACACAGGAGCTCTTTCATTCGGTATTTGCCAAGATATTTAAACAAAATGAGGTGGGTAATGGAAATCGTGTGTGGCGAGTGGAATTCATGAATAAACAGCTGGATATACCGCTGAAGAAAAATTCATTATCGTTGGACTGGGACATTGCACTTTCTGTACTCGGGCACGAAAGCGATATCAAGATTACTTATGAGACGTTGTTGCGCAGTAGCACACCACCCCGGTGCTTCTTCGATATTGGAGCTAATTACGGCACACATACCTTGTTATTCAGGTCCGCCGGGGTGGAGTCTGTGGCGTTTGAGCCTAATCCCTCTTGCATATCGTATTTTGAGAAACTCAGTGAGTTCAACGATTTATCCACAGCAGTAGAAAAAGTAGCACTGGGTGAAACTACCGCAACAGCTGAATTGCTATTTCCTGTCAGCAGCACATCGCTGGGTACTTTAAGGAACAGTGTAAAAGAAAATTTTAATAAGTCGGAAGAGCTAAAGGCTATTCAGGTAGATGTGATCACGATTGATTCGTATGTATTGGAAAAAAATAAAATACCTGAGCTTATTAAAATAGATACGGAAGGGTATGAACTTAAAGTATTGAGAGGCGCAAGCACTACAATTAGAGATCATAAACCTTTAGTAATCTTTGAGAGTGATAATGAGGAGGAGCGGAACGGTCTGTGGAAGATCTTTTCAGAATTTGATTATCAAATTTGTCCCATACCAATTGTACCGGACAAGCCTGTCAACGTACTGATGGAAGAAGATTTTTTACAGAAAAAAGATGGTAATTTTATTGCAATTCCGCTGGAACATTCATTGTTGCAAAAGAACTAATTGATAAATGAGGAATAAGCATTTGATAAAGGTTGGCTTATTGGTATCATACGATCATCACTTGCTCAAACAATCACTTCCCAGGATCTATGAGCATGCTGATACGATCTGTTTGTCTCTTGACAAAAATCACAAGACCTGGGCAGGAAATGAATTTGAGTTTGACAAGGATGACTTTTTGAATTGGGTAAATGATCTTGATTCGAACAAGAAGATCAGGATCCACGAAGATGATTTTGCCCTGCCCGAACTAAATGCGAGAGAGAATGGAAACAGACAAAGAACTCTTCTGGCAGAATTTATGGAGAAGGATGGCTGGCATTTGCAAATAGATGCCGATGAATATTTTATTGATTTTAAGGGGTTTACTGACTATTTAAAAAAGTTAAACATTGATCCAAAGCAAACAGATAAACCTGTTAATGTATGTTGTAATTGGGTTCAAATAATCAAAAAAGTCGAGGGAGGATATATTTATGCTGATCCTTTACACGGTACAAATTATGTCGTCCCCATTGCCAGTAATCACCCTGATTACCAAAGAGCCCGTGTGAATGGTCACTTCAATCATCTTACCGATTTTTTTATCATTCATGAAACAAGGTCGCGCGATGAGGATCAGTTGATGATGAAACTTAAAAACTGGGGCCATAGTGCAGAGGAATATGCTGAAAAAGATCGATTGAGGAATCATTTCGATCTTTGGAAATCAATAGATAGAGATAACTTTAAAGATCTTTCAGAAGCTGATACAACAAATCTTGATCTTACTTCCAAATTAGAATATTGCGAAGCCGGGGCCATAGATGAGTTAATGGAACATTTTAGGGCCGATAACTTACTTCATATTTCAAGTTTCAAGTTGATGCTTAAAAATTCAAGAAATTTAGCCAGATTAAGGTATTTGTTCAGCAAGTTCTTGTAGTAATCGAAAAATAATAAAAGGATGACTTTTTAATGGAGTTTATTAATGAGCAATATAAAGATCTTGATAGTTTGGCCCTAACCAAGAGTGAGGAATATATTAATGCGGAGCCATTTCCAAGCGCCTCTTTTTCAGAATTCTTCAATGATGAAATGCTTTCAGGTGTGTTGGAGGAGTTTCCGGATCTTTCTCGTGGTTCGGCGAGACATTTTGACAACCCCGATGAAAAGAAGTATGGTGCGCTGGGGGAAGAAAGATTCGGAGATAAAACCAAGGCCTTTCTTCATTATTTGAATTCCGAACCGTTTCTCAAATTCTTGCAAACACTTACTGGAATCAAAGAAATACTGATCCCTGATCCATATTATGTAGGAGGGGGCTTGCACGAGATAAAACCCGGAGGGTTGTTAAAAATTCATGCTGACTTTAACAAACTATCGGAACTAGGGTTGGACAGGAGAATAAATGTGCTTGTTTACCTGAACAAGGAGTGGGAAGAAGAATATAGGGGCCATTTTGAGTTGTGGGATATTGAAATGAAGAATTGCGTTAAAAAGATATTACCGGCTTTTAATACAATGGCGTTGTTCAATACAACAGATTTCTCATACCATGGGCATCCTAATCCACTAACCTGCCCCCCTGATAGGAGCCGGAAATCATTGGCTCTGTATTATTACTCTAACGGAAGGCCGGAATTTGAAATTAGTAAGGAAAATAAGGATCACACAACAATTTTTGTTGCCAGAAAAGGTTATGAATCGGACTTGAAGCGTGAGCCAAAAAACTCCTATTTAAAGAGGATTATATTAAATATTACCCCACCAATAATCATAAAGGTTATAAAAAAGATCTTTTGAATAGATTAATTGAGAGGATGTATAACAAGATCATTACTATAATACACGAGTACAATCATAAAAGACAATTCAATGTCTTTGAAAAGAAATTGAAGGAGTTGTCTAAAGATCTCTCTGCAGAAGGGCTGGTTGAGTTATTGTTTTCTGAAAGAGCTTACAAACTTTTTTGGCCCAAACAGGTAAAAGAAGAGTTGTTGATGCTTGTGAAAGTATTGGTGGAAATAAAACCTCAGAACATAGTAGAAATTGGAACAGCGGGCGGTGGAACACTTTTCATTATGACAAAACTTGCTCAAGACAACGCTAAGGTTATGAGCATTGACCTGCCGCAGGGCAGGTTTGGTGGTGGCTACCCAGAATGGAAATCTAAATTTTATAGCTCCTTTGCGAACAAAACTCAACAAATAAAGTTGTTGCGCTCCGATTCTCATCAACAAGCAACATTTAATGAATGCGTGCAGTTTTTTGGTAATTCAAAATTGGATGTATTATTTATTGATGGCGATCATACGTATGAAGGAGTGAAGCAAGACTATGAATTGTACAAGCCTCTTGTTAGAGACGGCGGGATAATCGTTTTTCATGATATTGTGCTTCATCCTAAAAACGCGGAATGTGAAGTTCAGATCTTTTGGGAGGAGATAAAACAAGACTACGAGTACGAGGAACTGGTACATGACTGGGATCAAAAGTGGGCCGGAATAGGTGTTTTGAAGAATGTCATCAATTAATCTTTAAACAGAACTACGTAAATAATAATGGATTCGAATTCACTGACGGATAAGCGGAAGAATGTGGATGTATCTGTCATTATCCTGAACTATAATCAAACTGAGCTTACTTCAAAATGTATAGATTCGATCTACACGCATACGAGTGGAATCAGTTTTGAATTAGTTGTGGTAGATAATGCTTCGACTCAAGGGTCACCTGATTCCTTAAAGCAAGAGTTTCCCGACATTATATTGATAAAAAGTGGCGAGAACCTTGGGTTTTCAAAGGGAAATAATCTTGGAATTGAAAATGCAAAAGGAAAATATATACTGTTACTAAACAGTGATACGGAGCTCCAAAATAACGCTATTGGTATTTCTTATAACAAGATCGAATCGGCGAAAAATGTTGGTGTAATTGGTGGCCAATTAATTTCACCCAATGGCAGCATACAGCATAATTGTGGGAGATTTCCCTCGGTTAGACTGGAACTTGTGGAGTTATTCAGATTCCATAAGTTGATGGGTTCATTAAGAAGAGAAAAAACGATGTTGGGGTATTATTTCGATCACGAAAAGGAAATCAAAACCGATTGGCTATGGGGCACTTTCTTTATGATCCGTAAGGAAATTATTGATTCATTCGATAATGGCAAATTTGCAGATGAGTTTTTTATGTATTATGAGGATGTACTTTGGTGTTACCAGGTAAATAAATTGGGATATTCTTGTCTTTTTTACCCGGAGGCAAAGGTCATGCATCATTCTATGTCAGGAGCAGATGATGAAAAAAAGGCAGAAAATATGCAGATGATAGCCCGAAACGAAGCAATATTTATCAGGAAATACTACAATTGGTTCCACGGCAGAACATTGTTATTTGTTAAATCGCTGAACGAAATGCTCTCAGGAAACAAGAAAAGGAGAACTTTGCCAAGAGTTAAATCGAGCGCCTTATAATCATGAAAGCTTCTGTGGTAATTCCTTCATATAATGGTGCTCATAAGGTCACAAATATACTTGCAGCGCTCAACGATCAAACTCTGAACGATTTTGAGGTAATACTGGTCATAGACGGCTCAACTGACGGTACTTCAGAACTAATCGATCCAAAAAAGTATAATTACTCGCTAAAGATCATCGATCAAGCTAACAGTGGCAGAGCCGCAACACGCAACAACGGTGTTACTAAGGCTGAATCGGAGTTGATCATTTTTCTGGATGATGACATGGTCCCTGAGAATGAGTGCCTTAAAGTGCATTATAACCATCATCAATCACATGAGGGGACTATCATGGTTGGTGCGCAGATAATGGATGGTAGTACGTTAACTTCGGATATACAACGATACAAACTTTCACTTGATCAAAAGTGGAGCAATGCTTTAAAAAATTCAAATGGCCCAATGTCAAATGATAACCTTCATTTAACCGGTGCAAATTTTTCAATTTCAAAAAAATCCTTTGAGCAGGTTGGGGGTTTTGATTCAAAGTTAAAGATAGTAGAGGATATAGATTTTGCTTTTAGAGCTGCAAAACTATCAATGGCTATATATTATAATTATGATGCTTTTGCGTTTCATAATGATCATATTACCTGCCGCATCTACGTTAAAAAACAAAGAGAATATTTTAACGATATGAAAAACCTGATGGAGTTGAAACCGGAAATTAAGAAGAGCTTCTTAGCAGCTCAGCAAGATTTGAATATGGGTGCCGGTAAAAAAGTTATCTATAACCTTTTGAGTAGAAAGATGTTCGTTAACATAGTAGATAACGCAAATTTCTTCAGATTTCTGCTTCCACGAAATCTGCGGTATAAGGTTTATGATGTCATTATATGGGGTCTGACCAAGTACTTTCCAAAACGAGCTATTTAATCGCACATGAAGTGGGAAAAAAGAAAGTAACCTATATTATTTCCGACGTTAACAAAGCACTGGGTTTTGAATGGATCACAGATTATTTGAGTAAGGAAAAGTATGAGCTATCCTTCATTCTGTAAAATACTAAGGAAACTCCATTGGAGCGGTTTATAAGCTCACGTGGAGTATTATTTTTACGAATTAAGTATTCGGGAAAAGCTGACATTGGCAAGGCTTTCTTTAAAATTTACAAGTTCCTTAAAAAGAACAAAACAGATATTGTTCATACTCATCTCTTCCATGCTTCATTATCAGGACTGATGGCGGCGAGGGCAGCGGGAATTAAGCATCGAATACATTCTCGACATCATACAACCTATAATCACGATTATTTTCCAAATACGGTTAAGTATGATAAAATGGTGAATTCAGTTTCCACCAGAATTCTGGCTGTGTCTGAAACAGTCAAGAAGGTATTGGTTGAAAAAGAAAATGTAAATCCAGATAAAGTAATTGTTATCAATCATGGTTTTAATCTTAGTGATTTTGAAGATGTGGATAAGGCGAGGGTAAGTGTCCTGGAAAAGAGGTATAAAAGCAATGGAAAGGATCCCGTTTTAGGAGTAATTTCAAGGTACACCCACTGGAAAGGGATTCAACATATTATTGCAGCATTTAAAATTCTCTTAAAGGAATATTCCAGTGCTTATCTCATCTTGGCGAATGCCAAAGGTGATTATGAAAAGGAATTACAATCATTGTTATCCGAACTGCCACCCGATAATTATATTGAGATTGAATTTGAATAGGATCTTTTTGCGTTATACCAACTGTTTGATGTGTTCATACATACCCCTCTTGACGATCATTCTGAAGCTTTCGGACAGGTTTACATTGAAGCTTTGGCGGCTGGCATACCCTCGGTATTTTCTAAATCCGGAATTGCGAATGAATTTATAATAGATCAAAAGAATGCGCTGGTAGTTGATCATCAGAACGAAGAACAGATTGTTGCTGCTGTCAAACGAATTTTGAACGATGATGAGTTACGCAGTGAATTAATTTCTAACGGAAGAGAGGATGTTAAAACCAAATTCGATCTTCCGGTTATGATAAATGCACTTGAAGAACTCTACAATAATTGACAACATACGCTAAACAACTTCAATACGAGCACTAGAAAAAAAAACAAAGTAATAATCACTATTGGGATCATTCTCTTGCTAATAGGACTAGTAGCCAATGAATGGGTTTTGGTCAAGCTGTTTAGTCACGATAGCAGTATTTCTTCATCCTCAAGAAAGGTGATTTGGGTAATTCAAGGTGTATTCCTGTCCAGCGGTGGGTTGCTTCTTTTCTTTAACTCTTATTTTAAGACTACTCTTAAGCATCTCCTCTTCTCGTTTGTTACCATCGTTTTGATTTTTTTATTACTCGAAGGAACAGTGAGAGGATTTTACATGATCAAGAATAAAATAAATGGTAAACCCCGCACACATTCCGAGTATTTAGGGTGGAAAACCGTGGATAATATCAGTTCAAATAACGAAGTGAAGGGCTACGGAAAAATTAACTACTCCACCACCATTCATGGTTTTCGTCGTTTTGGAGATGTTGATTCAGAAAAAGTAAAAATCTTTGTTGTTGGAGATTCATACACACAGGCATATAACGTCGACGATGACAGCACTTACTATGATTTCATCGAAAACAATCATAATGAGGTTGAAATGTTTGCGTATGGCTGTAGTGGATACGGTTCTCTTCAGGAGTATATGATCATTGATAAATACATGGATTCGATAAATCCGGATCTCATCCTTTGGCAGTTTTGTTCCAATGATGTGATCAATAACGTGCATGAGTTTGAGTCGTCAAGCATCATAGACAACAACCTGATGACACGGCCCTATCTTGAGGATGGCGAGATCGTATATAAATTTCCAACGCCTAATTTATTCATGCACCGTGTGTTGCAGTCGTCTTACCTGTTGAAATTCCTTAATATCAGAATGCGCTTACTTTACGGAATAATTGCTCCACAAACAATCGAAAACAAACTAACGAAGGAGCATCCGCTATTAGTAGAAGGAAAGAGTGTTACGATTGAGATATTAACTTTACTAAAAGAACGTTGTGGCGAGATTCCCATACTGGCTTTTAATATGGATCGACCGGAGTGGCTCGGCGAAACCTACAATGAGGTCTGTGCTTCTACCGGAATTATTTTTCTCGATAATATTCCTGATATAATTCTCACAGCGCAAGAAGCGGGCATAAAGGTCACAGGATTACCTCATAATGTTCACTTTAACAATACAGGCAACTCGATAATAGGAAATCATATATTAAATTATTTGCTCGCTGAGGGATTGATAGAGAAGATTCAAAGTAGGGAGAATTAAATGCAAGGATCTGATAATTTGAAATTGAGTGTCGCCCTCACCACGTATAATCATGGGGATTATATCAAGGAGTGTCTTGATAGTATTTTGGATCAGGATTTCGAAAGTGAATTTGAAATAGTTGTCAGCGATGATTGCTCTTCTGATCAGACAGGCATCATCATCGAATCCTACTGCACGAAGTACCCCGATAAGTTCAATTATATTAAGCGTGAAAAAAACATTGGTTATGTAAAGAACCTGGATGATGTGATAAAAAACTGCCGGGGTGAGTACATAGCAATATTTGATGGTGATGATATAATGAAAAAGGAAAAGCTGAAAAAGCAGGTTGAGTACCTGGATGACATGAAAAACGTGGTAATGGTAGGCCATGACGCCAGGGCGTTTAACTCCGGGAACAATAAAACAATTGAGTATATCCGGCCTAAACAAAAACTACAGTTCTTCAATGTGGAAGACCTTTTCAGGCATGGTAGTTTCTTCGCCAACTCTTCAAAAATGTTTAGGCGATCTGCATTTCCGGAGAAAGGAATCGATCATAATTTAAAGCTCATTGCAGATTGGTATCTGAGCATAGAGATAGCCCTGAAGGGAGATATTGGTTATATCTATGAAGTGTTGATGGATTACCGGGTCCATGGCTCAAGTATAATGCGAAATATAGACGGCAGAACGCATTTTGAAGACATGAGCTTGATCATCAACGGCATCGAAAACCGTTTTCCTGGAAAATACACCCATTCATTCAAAAGCCAGTGGGCATATGCGTGCCTGGTTACCGGGATCAGTGAGTTTAAGCGAAATAATATTAAAGTGGCAAAGGACTTTTTAAAGCAGAGTATTAATTACGATCCATACTACAGGCTTAGTCAGTATTTTTATTTATTGTTTTCTTACGCACCGCGATTTGTTCGAAAAATAATAACCCGGTGATGAGTGTCTCAATAATAAATCCAAAAAATGGGCAGGCCATGACTGCTGATGGATCCGGTCTCAGGGATAGTTCGGGAAACTTTTATCCGTTGGTGAACGGTGCCTATCGATTTGTAGATCAAAACAATTACACTGAAAATTTTGGTTTTCAATGGAAGAATTTCAGAAAAACACAACTGGATAAGTTCAGCGATTCGACCCAATCGAAGGATCGGTTTTTCGCTGTCACGGGCTGGCAAGATACGGAGCTGAATGGTGAATCGTTGTTGGAGGTTGGTTCGGGTGCGGGAAGGTTCACGCAAATCGTATTGGATCACACGGAAGCTGAACTTCACAGCGTAGATTATTCTGATGCTGTGGAAGCAAATTATGAAAATAATGGGCCGCATGAGCGATTACATCTTTACCAGGCCAATATTTACGAGCTGCCTTTTAAAGAGGGAACATTTGACAAAGCTATTTGTTTTGGAGTATTGCAGCACACACCTGATGTAAAAAAATCAATTAGTTGTTTAATAGAAAAAATTGCCAGTGGAGGAGAGCTGATAGTGGATTTTTATGCTTACAAAGGGTGGTGGACAAAGTTCAACGCCAAGTACATTTTTCGCCGGTATACTCGCAAAATGTCGCAGGAAGATCTTTTGACTAAGATTAAAAATAACATCGGGTGGATGATCACAATCACACGGTTCTTCTCAAACATTGGTTTAAACAAGGTCGTAAACCGTTTTATCCCAATCTGTAATATTGCCGATACTTTTCCTAAAGGACTTTCAAAGGATGAAATACGGGAATGGGCTATTCTTGATACGTTTGATATGTATTCGCCCGAATATGACCAGCCACAGAAGCTTCATACGGTTGAGAAATGGTTCTTAGAATTGGGTATGCAAGAAGTACAGGCAAAATATATTAATTTTGGCAAAAGCAGTATAGCTGTAGTAAAAGGTATAAAACCGTAAACTGCATTTCCATCATCTCTGCCTGATGCCCAAATTATCCATCATCATACCAGTTTTTAACGAGGAGAACACCGTACAGGAAATCCTGACCAATGTAAATAATGTAGAACTCTATGGCGGAGTGACCAAAGAAATAATTTTGATCAACGATGCCTCGACTGACGATACGGATGCAAGGATCAACGAGTTTATATCCTCCAATCCGGAATTCGGAATAAAATATTTTAAACATGAAAAAAACAAGGGCAAGGGCGCAGCATTGCACACCGGATTGGTTCACGCTACAGGTGATTTTATGATTGTTCAGGACGCTGATTTGGAATATGACCCAAATGAAATTAATCTGTTACTCAAACCTGTGGTGGAAGGAAAAGCTGATGTAGTATATGGATCGAGATTCGTAGGCTCAAGTTCGCACAGGGTTTTGTTTTTTTGGCATTTCCAGGGAAACAGACTTATCACATTTTTATCAAACATGCTTACCAACCTAAACCTGACGGATATTGAGACATGCTATAAATTATTCAAAACAGATATCATCAAATCTTTACGTTTGGTCGAGGAGAGATTTGGATTCGAGGTTGAGATAACGGCTAAGATTTCCAGGATCCCTCATATCCGAATCTATGAAGTTGGGATATCGTATTATGGCAGGACATATGCAGAAGGTAAAAAGATCAGTTGGAAAGATGGCTTTAAGGCCATGTACTGTATCCTGAAATACAACATCTTTTCCAGAAAATAATCTAAAATGTGCGGAATCGCCGGATTCTATTCTACTAAAAACTCATTTAGCTCAGATGAATTGAGAACCATGACCGGTATTCTCAATCATCGCGGACCTGACGCAGAAGGATATTATGAAGACGGGATTGTTGCGCTTGGCCATAAGAGGCTGCGCATAATTGATTTATCTGATTCGGCTAACCAACCCATGTTTTCACGATCCGGGAGATATGCGATTGTATATAATGGTGAAGTATATAATTTCAAAGAGATTGCTGAGGAGCTTATTGAAGATAACCCGCTTAAAACCAAGTCGGATACAGAAGTAATTCTTGAAGCATTTGAGAAGTGGGGGACGGGTTTTGTGGAAAGACTCAATGGGATGTTCGCATTCGCCATCTATGACCTGGAAAAAAAAGTGATGCATCTCTATCGTGACCGCATGGGGATCAAGCCATTGTTTTATTATTGGGATGGGCAGGATTTTGCTTTTGCTTCAGAAATAAAATCACTTTTACAGCTAAGAATGATCTCTAAAGGTAAATCACTCAATAAGGTTTCCATTAGCTCGTTTCTTTATTTGGGTTATATACCTGAGCCTGATACCGTTTACAAGAACATTTATAAATTTCCTTCGGGTAGTTATTTAAAACTTGATGCCAATGGTTTGAATGTTTCGTCTTATTGGAATCTTGAAGAGCAGTTGACTGCCAAAACGTTTGATGATACCCGGGAGGCGTTCTCGCAATTCAAGGAATTACTAAACAGCTCCGTAAACTACCGGATGTACAGCGATGTGCCATTAGGCACCTTCCTGAGTGGCGGTATTGATTCAAGTTTGATTACCGCAGTTGCACAAAAACTTTCGAATAAACCTGTGAAAACGTTCACTATTGGATTTAAGGAAACGAAGTACAATGAATCGTTTTACGCACGTGCCGTGGCTGATCACCTTGGTACAGAACACCACGAATACGTAGTTTCGCAAAAAGATGCTTTGGACCTAATTCCTGATATGTTGGATGCATACGATGAACCTTACGCTGATTCATCTGCTATACCCACTATGTTGGTTTCCAAGCTCGCACGTGAGCACGTCACTGTGACACTTTCGGGAGACGGTGGTGATGAACTTTTTATGGGATACGGATCATACCAATGGGGAAGGAGATTTACTTCACGTTTGGTGAGAGCATTCAGGATGCCCATGGCAGTTTTCCTTTCCATGAGAAACAGCCGTTCAAAAAGAGCCGCTCATATGTTGAGGTATAAAAGCTTTTCACGACTCAAGAGTCATATTTTTTCACAAGAGCAGTATTTGTTTACAGAACTGGAGTTGAACTCTTTGGTCACTCCCGAATATTACAGGGAGCTCGAGTTTGAGGAAAATTATTATAATGTTGCACGCTCATTGAGTTTTACGGAACAGCAGTCAATATTCGATATTCAGTATTATCTCAAAGACGACTTATTAACGAAGGTAGACCGGGCCAGTATGAAGTATTCGTTGGAAAACCGGGTTCCATTACTGGATCACCGGATCGTGGAGTTTGCTATCAATCTATCGAGTAAAATAAAAATGCCGGGTAATCATTTAAAAGTATTTTTAAAGAAAGCGCTTTACGAATATGTGCCGCAGAAATTTTTCAACAGGCCTAAGCAAGGGTTTTCAATTCCCCTGGGATCATGGATGAAAAACGAACTGAACTTTTTAATCGAGGAAAACCTCTCCGACAAGGTGATCGGAAAATTTGAAATTATAGATGCCGGGAAAGTGAGAGACTTGAAACGCAGGTTTAGCAAAGGAGAAGATTATTTATATAACCGGCTTTGGTCATTGATTGTACTACATAAGTTCATGAATAAGAATTTCTAATAGTCATCTTGGCACGAATCCTATACATATCCTACGATGGAATGAGTGACCCTTTGGGTCAGTCGCAGGTAATTCCCTATTTAAAAGGATTGTCTGCCAAAGGCCATGAAATAACAATTTTAAGCTGTGAAAAACGGGATAGATTTGAGACACAAAAGGATGAGTTGGTTGAATTATTTCGTAACAATAATATAAAATGGTCTCATTGTTTCTATAAAAGATCAACCCCTGTCTTCGCTCCGATGAGAAATGTATCCAGGTTGAAAAAACTTGCGAAGGATGTAACAGCGAATAATAGCTACGACATAGTCCATTGCAGAAGTTATTTAGCTGCCCTGATCGGACTCGGGCTGAAGAGTAAATATGGAATGAAGTTTATATTCGATATGCGTGGATTTTGGGTTGACGAAAGGGCAGAAGGAGGGATTTGGAATATTAAAAACCCTCTGTATCGCTACATATACAAATACTTTAAACGGAAGGAAAAGAGCTTCCTGCTGGAAGCTGATCATATAATCAGCCTGACACATAAGGCCGCCGAGACCATGCAGCAGTGGCCATTTTTGCAAGCTAAGAATCCTGCTATGACTGTTATTCCATGTTGCGTTGATCTAAGGCACTTTAACGGTGCAGATATCTTTCGTGCAAAAACAAGGGCTGAACTTGGGTTCACCGAGGATGATATTATACTCTCCTACATAGGCTCGGTGGGCACATGGTATTTGCTCGACGAAATGCTAAATTTTTACAAGAGAATGTTGAAAAAATTCTCTTCAAAATTCTTATTCATTACTCCCGAACCTGAAAACATTATTTTCGACGCAGCCAAAAGGCTAGGTGTTGATATTGAGAATATTATTGTGAAATCTTCTACTTACGATAAAATGCCCGAGATGATCAGCGTTTCTGATCTGTCGATCTTGTTTATAAAACCTGTTTTTTCAAAAACTGCTTCGTCCCCCACAAAATTGGGAGAAATTTTGGGTATGGGAGTTCC
Organism: Bacteroidota bacterium; assembly: GCA_022573915.1. Classification (GTDB taxonomy): domain Bacteria; phylum Bacteroidota; class Bacteroidia; order Chitinophagales; family JACZTA01; genus JACZTA01. Next base: position 14,049 of record JACZTA010000066.1, read on the forward strand.
GATTATCTACAATGCAAACATTGGTGATTCAGATATGCAATTTGACGGGGTACCTTTTTGTATTAAGGTAGAGGCCTTTAGTGAAACAGATTATGATTCTGCGGTCAACAAAATAGATGCCGTATTGGATTCTTCACAACAAGAGGTAATAAACCTGGCTGCGAAATATTTTTCACTCGATCAAGGAATTGAATCCTATAATAAGGTTTATGAGGGCTTGATGAAATTAAACACGACCACGACTTAAGTATTGATGGAACCTACCACATCACATTCCCTATCATTGATCATTCCGGCTTATAATGAGGAAACGAATATTAAAGAATCTGTGCAAACCAATATTGATGTCTTGAGAGAATCCAACATAGAACATGAGATAGTGATAATTGATGATGGCAGCAAAGACAGAACCAGACAAATAATTGAGGAGAACTTTTCTGAAGTAACTGCGGTCATTTTTCATTCCAAGGAGAATGGTGGTTTCGGTAGTGCGTTAAAAAAAGGCATCCAGCTTTCTACAAAATCTTATGTGTTTTTTGTTGCGGTGGATAGTCCATTAACAAAGGACGTCTTGGATGCATTTGTTTCCAATATAGGAAAGGCAGATATCCTCGTGTCTCACAGAGTTGATAGGAAAGGGTACACCCACCGTATGAAATTGAACTCAAAACTGTATCATTTCTTGATATCTTTACTATTCGGGTTATCTCTAAAGGACTATAACTGGATACAATTATACAATAGGAAACTATTCGACGAGATAAGTATAGAGAACGAATACATTTTCATGTTAGCAGAGGTTTTAATAAAAGCTAAAAGACGAAATTTTAGTTTCTTCGAATTTCCGGTGGAGATGCAGGCACGAAAGGGAGGTTCGCAAACAGCAGCTTCATTGAAGGCGGCCATCAGAACCTTCTTCGATCTTTTCTCTTTTTATTTTAAAGGATTATTTAAAAAACAGTAATCAGTTGTGGATATAAAGTTTGTAGATCTGAACAGGCAATATGAAGAGCATGCAGATGAACTTCAAGATGCCAT
>JACZTA010000067.1 GCA_022573915.1 Bacteroidota bacterium
CCGGTCCCAATGCAAATGCTGGTTCAAATAAAACGATTATCTGTGGTGGCAGTACATCGATTGGTGGAGCTCCAACAGGATCCGGAGGAACTGGTCCATACACCTATTCATGGAGTCCCATTGCAGGATTGAACGACCCAACCATTCCGAATCCAATATCAAGCCCGTCATCATCAACAACATACACGGTTACTGTAACAGATAATTATGGCTGCTCAACCTCTTCCGCTCCAGTAACGGTAACAATTAACTATAACCTTGTGGCAAATGTAGGCTCAAATAAAACGATCCCGTGTGGTGGCAGTACCCTCATTGGCGGATCTCCAACTGGTTTAGGCGGAGCCAGCCCTCTTACGTATTCATGGAGTCCTCAAGCGGGGTTAAACGATCCAACGGATCCAAATCCAATAGCAAGTCCGTCAGTGACAACATCTTATACCGTGACAGTTATGGATAATAACGGTTGCTCAACCTCTTCGAATCCGGTCACGGTAACAATAAACTATAACCTTTTAGCAGATGCAGGACAAGACAAAACCATTCCATGCGGTGGAAGTACTTCAATTGGTGGTTCACCGGCTGCTACCGGTGGCAATACTCCATATTCATATTTGTGGAGCCCAGCAGCTGGATTAAATAATAATACACTCTCTAATCCGACTGCAAGTCCGGCATTTACGACCACATATATCTTGACTGTTACAGATAATAATAGTTGTGATCATATAGATTCGATGAAAGTAATAGTCAACCCCGGACCTACAGCAGACGCAGGGTCAAATAAAACAATTGCGTGTGGTGGCACTACAACTATAGGCGGTGCACCAACTGGTTTAGGTGGAATAAGTCCTTATACTTATGCATGGAGCCCTCCCTCAGGTTTAAGCAATACAGCTGTTGGAAATCCCACAGTTAGCATGAATACTACAACTACATACACGGTAATAGTTACAGATGATAACGGTTGTAGCGATACTAGTTCAATAACCGTGTTGGTTAATCCAGGTCCAACTGCGGAGGCAGGTTTAGATAAAACCATCGGATGTGGGAATAGCACAATCATAGGTGGCTCTTCGACAGGTAGCGCAGGAACAAGCCCTTACACTTATTTGTGGGCACCGTCAGGAGACTTAAATAGTTCAACGATTGCAAATCCAACCGCTAATCCTATCTCAAATACAACCTATACTGTAATAGTAACAGATGACAATAATTGCACAGGGACAGATACCATGAACGTGCAAGTGACCAATCTAAACGGGCCATTCGCATCAATTACAAAAACCGATGCTAATTGCGGAAATGCTGATGGAACTGCCACAGCTACTACCAGCTCAGGCGTCCCGCCTTATACCTATATGTGGTCAACAGGCAAAACGACTGATTCAATTACGAATTTATTGCCGGGTACCTATTCGGTTACCGTAACAGATTCAATTGGATGTACTGACACGGCTTCAGTTGTAATTTATAATATAGGGAACTTTACTGCGCAAGTAACCAACAGCAATCCGGTTATCTGTGCCGGCGAAATAACCACTTTAGTTGCGAGTGGTGCGGTGACCTATAGCTGGTATCCAACTACAGGCTTGGATACAAGTAAGGGACCGGTTGTGAATGCGAGTCCTTCTATCACTACAACCTATACATTGGTTGCATTTTCAGGAAATTGCATTGATTCGGTAAATGTTCCGGTTATTGTAAATCCACTTCCCCAACCAGTGATCTCAGGAAAACCAGCTGTTTGCCTGAATGAAAAGGATGCATTCTATTCGACACCTTATGCCAATAATCATGCTTATAGTTGGACAGTAACCAATGGGTCAATTGTATTGGGGCAATATACGGACAAGATAGAAGTAAATTGGAGCTCAGCAGGATCAGGCAGTGTTCAAGTAGAAGAATCTATTAATTCAACGGGCTGCAAAGTCGTAACCCCTGTTTTTAACGTGCTAATACAATCATATCCTGCACCAGGAAAATCGACATTTACCCTAAAAGGAAATAATATTTTAGTCTGTTCTGATACCTCAGTTTCCTCTTATCAGTGGTATTATAATGGAAACAAGATTGCGGGTGCAACTAAACAGTTCTATGTGGCTAATCCATTTTATCCATCAGGACCGTATTGGGTGATTACGGCAACAAGCAATGGTTGTGAAACACGATCAAATGTTTATCCAGTCAACAACACAGGAATAAATGAGATAGATAATGTGTCTCAAATTGTTATTTATCCCAATCCAAATTCACAAAATTTTAATGTTTATATAGATAATAATATCTATGGTGAAGTTGAGATCTTAATTAAGGATTACACAGGAAGGGAGTTTAGCAGGATTCGGTTTGATAAAACGGGAAAAAGCATCGTTAAAAACATAAGTACGAATACGCTGGCATCCGGCATATATCTTGTCGAGATCATATTTCCCGATAGGACCAAATATTATAGAAGAATGATTGTAATTAATTGAATTCACCTTGTTGGGACTATTCGGTTTTGATATTTCATATCAAATTTACAATATGAAGAACATATTCATATTCTTAACAATATTTTTAATTAGCAGCTCGGCAGGGATTTGCCAAAAATTTTCTGCTCTTCAAACTGAATTCATTAACAAAGAAATCGGGCGGTTAGTTGATGAATATGATAAATACGCCGGGCTATCCGAAAACAGCCAATGGATTAGTGCAGATTATATTGAAAAGTTTAAAGGGCTATTCAGTGATCTGCCTGAAATGACTTTTGTTTATAATGATATAGACCCGGAATTTCAAATGCTCGAACTCATTTCAGTGCAAACCTATATCGATAGCGTTAAAAAGTGGTATTACGAAGGTTTGAGTATCTCTGTCACTCTTAAAGAGATAGTACAGCCCGTTAAAAATAAATCAGCAAAAAATGAATTTATATCATATGCTATTATTGAAAAAAAAGTCGATGGACTTTACAAAGATAGAACAATTCATCGTGCTACTAATACCCTTTTTTTTATGATTGGTTTTACTAAAGACCATAACGAATTGCACAACTTTAAGATTATAGGTGTTTATAGTGAAAAGGTATCACTTGAAGACCAATACACAAATAATCAAAAGGAATATAATAGCGGATTAAATGTTCAAATTGAAAAAGGAGTAATTCAATTGCTCAATAGCTATGAAAAATATGCCGGACTAACAGTGAATGGTCGTTGGATAAGCTTCGAATATATTGCAGAACTCGAAAAACTTTTTATTAATTCCCCCGTAAATACATCGCTCGTTAATGACATTGATTTTGAATTAATGATGCCAGAATATATTTCACTGAAAACCTACACTGAGCTCGTATCAAAATGGTATTACGGAGGACTTGATATTAAGCTATCCGTAAAGGATATCAGTGAGATGAAAAAGAGTGGATTGGCGAAAAAGGAATATACCGTTTATGCCATTGTTGAGAAGAAAGTTGACGGATTGTACCAGGATAAATACATTCATAGGGAAATTAACACCTTATATTTCATCATTAGTTTTACAAAACAGCAACAAGCACTTTTTAACTTTCATATTGTCGACATCAAAAGAAATAAGCCTGAACGTATTGAACATAAAGACGTGAGACCGAAAAAGAACTTCTACGCAAGTGTTAATTATGTGTCTTCCTTTACACGGATAAAAAATGACATTTCAGCGAACAGTGGAATTTATGGCAATTGGAGCAGTGAAAGTCAATTTGGCCATAACGCAGGTATTGATTTGAGCTATTTTATAAATGAACGAACCAGTAGTGCACTCGGAGCAGTTAAGATTGGGTTTGGAGCAGGGTTTGGATTCAGCATCTTCAAAAATTCAATATATCTGAGTAGTTACGAAAACTCATTTTCAGACATAGACAAGGATGGCGACAATTTTGAAAAACGCATTTCCATTGATAATATTAATGAGCTTAACAGCCTTACCTATATTGATATTCCAGTTAGCCTAAAGTTAAAGTACCCATTGACGAGTAGAATTTCTGTTTTTCTGGATTTAGGTACTAAATTTTCTTTTTTACAATCATATGAGTATAGAATTACCGGTTCGGCAACCTACGAGGGATATTATCCTGATTTTAATGTTGTCTTGTCAAATATTGCCGAGTATGGCTTTTACACTGATAAAGCCTTTAGTGCTAAAAGCAATGACCTTATTCAAAAACAAAATAATGTTTCAGCCTTTGGAACATTGGGTGTTTCAATTCCTTTGGGCTCTCATACTACCTTTAATATCGCTGCTCATTTTGTAAACGGATTTTCTGATATTTCAGATATTTCAAGCACCGATTATCAGTTATCTCGAAATGTGGGGGAATATAATAGTTTATTGTTTGGATCGAGCTCTAGAGTGGCATTGCAATCTTATGGATTATTCGTTGGACTTTCATTTAAATTTTAAATTTTCATGAAAGGGTTTTTAATTTTATCGGTAATCTTTTTATTTTCCTTTGCTTCCGTTTACTGTCAAATAGCAACCCAACCTTCGGATACAACAATATGTAATGGAGATACTGCGATATTTAATATTAGTGTGAATGGAGCCTCCTTATCATATCAATGGGAGGAAAGTATAGATAATGGATCAAGCTGGGACACGCTTTATAACGGATTGAGTTATAGTGGTGTTAATTCGGACTCATTTTCAATATTAGCTACAACTCATTTCTATAATGGAAATAAATACAGGTGTCTCGTTGATACAAATGGCGCACAATTTGAAATAAGCGATACGGCGACACTTTATATCGATTCTTTACCTACAGCTTATGCAGGATCAGACCAATCACTATGTGCTTATGATAATCTGCTGGTGAACGATGCTTACAATACCAGTTCTTCTATCATTTGGACACATACCGGTATAGGAACGCTCACGGGCACAACTACTATCTCGCCTGCCTACACACCTGATTCTACTGAGTCAAATAACATTTACCTTATATTAAGTGTAACGAGCAATAATTCGTGTGGTTTAGCTATGGTAGTTGATTCGATGAGATTGACGATAGATACTATTCCAAATGCCTACGCAGGTCCTAATGACACCATTTGCGCATCCAGTAGTTTTATTTCGGTTCAATCTTCAGGCCTGTTTTCATCACTATTTTGGTCAGCTTCTTGTTGTGGAACATTACAAAATGACTCAACACTTAATCCAACATTTGTTCCCGATTCTGGGCAATCAGGTATTAAAACCCTGATTATGACAACAACTTGTAGATTTGATACAGTTAGGGATACTATGCAATTGACATTAGATACTTTACCAACATCTTATGCTGGCCCTAATGATACTACTTGCACAGCTACTAGCTTTTTTCTGGATCAATCATCTGGTATATATTCCTCAGTGCTCTGGTCAGCTTCATGTTGCGGAACTTTATTAAATGACTCAACACTTAATCCGACCCTTCTGCCTGACTCAGGGCAAATTGGAAATTTGTTTCTGATAATGACAACTTACTGCAGGTCAGATTCAATTAAGGACACAATGCAATTGACAGTTGATACATTAGCAACCGCTTATGCAGGCCTTGATACAATAATTTGTACAAATAGTACCTATACTGTCACGGGAGCATCTAATTCTAACTCAACGATATTATGGATTCACAATGGTGCAGGTTCATTGGTAAATGACTCAACACTTTCTCCAACTTATCTACCAGATACGGCGGAAAATGGCAATATATCTTTATTTCTCATTGCTTCCGGAAATAACGGTTGTCTTTTAAATGTTCTTGATACAGCTTCGCTAACGATTGAACCTTTACCTGTTGTTTCTGCAGGCAATGATGATACTATTTGTACAAATAGTTCCTATACGGTTACTGGAGCATATAATTCAAATTCAACGGTATTATGGGTTCATAATGGTGCAGGTTCATTGGTAAATGATTCAACTCTTTCTCCAACTTATTTACCAGCTCCGGCAGAAACAGGGACAATCTACTTGATAGTAGCCGCTACAAGTAATTCTTCTTGCGCCTCAGCAATGGCGATGGATACCTTGACGTTGACAATTGATACTCTACCCTTTGCCTTTGCAGGAATAGATGGGTCAGTTTGTACTGATGACAGCTTAACCATTAACGCGGCCAATAACATGTATGGAAATATTTCCTGGACACACACTGGTTTAGGGATACTAAAGGACACAGCGACCTTAACTCCATCATACGTCCCATCAACAGGTGAAAAGGGAAATATAAAGGTGATATTAACCGTGACGAGTAACAACGGTTGTGGCATCTCATTTGATATTGACAGTATGGTATTAACAATTGATTCCTTACCTATTGCTTATGCGGGATTTGATACGTCAATGTGTACTATTGACAGCTTAACTATTACTAGTGCTAGTAGCTTGTATGCAAATATTTTTTGGGCACACAACGGTACAGGAAATTTGGTAAACTTTACAACTATTTCGCCAACATACGCAGCATCGATTGGTGAAATTGGGAATATCGATATAATCTTGACTGCTACAAGCAATAATTCCTGTGGCGCGGCAACATCCATCGATTCAGCAGTAATCATAATCGATTCTCTACCCTCATTGGATGCTGGCAACGATGACACCGTATGCACAAATAGTAGCTATACTATTACCACTGCCTCTTATAATTATTCCACGCTACAATGGTCAACTACGGGGCTGGGCTTATTGACAAATGCTACTACGATTACGCCGACCTATACGCCGACGTCTGCAGAAACCGGTGATGTTTTGCTGATCTTAACGGCACTAAGCAACAATTTCTGTGGTGTTGCTGTAGCGATCGATTCAATGACTTTACACATAGATTCACTACCTGAAGGGGATGCCGGCCAGGATGTTACAATATGCACGAGTAATAGCTATACAGTTATCTCAGCTTCCAACAAATATTCCACAGTGCTTTGGACAACGAATGGTTCGGGAGTGTTGAGCGATGACAATACGATCAATCCAACATATACTCCAGATTCTGCTGAAAGTGGAAGCTTCTTATTGATCTTAACGGCAACGAGTAATAACTCGTGCGGCACAGCAACATATCAAGATTCAATGACATTAACCATCGATCCACTGCCTTTGGTCTATGCCGGAACAGATACCATAATATGTAATAGCCAATCCTATAATGTTTCTGATGCAATAAATAATTTTTCAACGGTATCATGGACGCATAACGGAGCTGGTAACCTTTTTGACACTTCAACCATAAACCCAACCTATGTGCCGGATATAGGTGAGTCAGGGATTATTCAAATTTATGTAGTTGCAACAAGTAATAACATGTGCGGAAACGCAACCGCTTCGGATTCAATTGAATTAACAATAAATCCCTTGCCAACTGCTGATGCCGGGATTGATACCTCAATTTGCAATGGGGATTCAATAAAATTAACAGCTATAGGATTACCTGGTTCCACATTTTTATGGGATACACAGGATTCAACTGCGAGCATCATAGTAAGCCCATCTCAAACTACTACCTATAGTGTGCAGGTTACTGATACCAATCAATGTGGAACGGAATCGGACAACATCATTATTAGAGTTGATCTTTTACCAACCCCAAATATTGCTGGAGAAAAAATTGTGTGTAACAATCAAATCGATGTTGTTTATAATTCCCTTAAGGTTTTAGGAAATTCATATTTCTGGGTAATTGACAAAAATTATCAATATCTATCTGGAGAAAATTTAGATGAAATTAGGGTTCATTGGTCGGACACTCTGGGTCAAGCCTTAATAACTTTAAAAGAAACCATTGATACTACTGGCTGCGCAGCAGATGCAGATTTCAATGTAATGATAACTACCGATAATGCACCAAATAAAACTAAGATTTATCGTAAGCCAAATAGCAATATATTAATCTGTTTGGACAATTTAGTTGATAAATACCAATGGGGATTTACTGAAAAAGCAACTAATGTGGAGAATTCCATTCCTAATGGCACAATGTACTTTCATGAATTCACCAATGGTATTGATACCAATAAATATTATTATTGGGTTGTAACTGGTTTTAACAGCGGATGCGAAACCAAGTCATACTTTAATTCTCCCTTTAACACCGGTGTTTATGAAAATTATCAAACCGGTACTTTTGAAATATATCCAAACCCATCAAGCGAATTGATTTATATAAACATTGTAGATCAAAGCGTTGGCAATTTAAGTTTAACCATTAGGGATTTAACTGGAAGAATTGTTATACACAGCATGTTTTATAAAACTCATAGGCATTTCAGCGGTAAGATTAAGGTATGGGATTTATATAACGGCATTTATTTAGTTGAGATACGTACTGAAAACGGCACTGGATATATACGAAAATTATTAATCTATTGATGCCTGATATCTTCATTATGAAAAGAATACATTTCAATTTAAAGCGCTCTGGTATATTAATAATCTTCGTAATTATTTCTACAGGTTTTTCTTGTAAACTTTTTAGCCAATCAATAGATCATCAAATAATTGAACTTTTACAGAAATATGAAAAATATTCTGCACTTACAGAAGATGGTAAAAACATAATTCCAGAATACATTCCTAAGTTTAAAGAACTGTTTTTAGACCAAGAAATTATTGTATATAACGATTTAATTCCACATCAGATACTGGACCAGGATATCTCTTTAAAAGCATATATCGATAGCATTCAGCACGGCTATAAGACCGGTAAAATTAATGTAGAGCTATTTAATGCAGTCATTCAAAAACCAAAACTAAGCAGAAACAGGAATTACTCAATTATCCATCTTACTGTATTAAAGGATATCTATGGCTTATATAATGATAAAGATATTCATGACACCTATGTTCGGTTGGATTTCACCATCTTATATTACAAGCAAAATTCCAAAGAGATTTTTAAGATCATAAAAATTCAAAAGGCCGGTACAAAACCACCTTCTCAATCCATCCCTGATAAAGTAATAACGACTTATTTTAATCCGAGCATTACTAATATTAATATAAATGGATTCTCAAATAGTGAAAACACTAACTACAATGAATTAAATACAAACTCAAGGATTGGCTTTAACAGTGGACTAAATTATACCCATACCTTATTAAGAAAAAATCTTTATAGTGCAGGTATAGAGACGGGATTCAATATAAGCTCAATCAATTCTAACATTACCTTGAAGAGTTTTCAGGGATCTATTGAGAATAGTATGGATAAAGATGGAGAATCCTATACCAGGGTAATTTCCGGTCGTGACATTAGTCAGAACTTACGTTTAACATCTTTAAATATTCCTGTAAGTATGAGATTGAACTATTATACAAATAGATCCATCCTGTATTTTAATTTGGGTACGGCATTAGGCTTCTCTCTTGCTCAAAATTATCAAATCAATACAGGCGAATTCACTTATTTAGGTGATTATTCTTTTGCAATAGATGATGAAATATATGAATTGACCTTATCAAACCTGGAAAGCTACAGCTTTTCTACCAACCAGGCACAAACAAAAGATAAACTAGAGATTAACCCATTGAATGTTTCAGCATTTATAAACTTTGGCGTTTCTTTTCCGGTGAGTTCCTATTTGGTTTTTAATGTAGGACCAAGTTTTACATTTGGATTGACGAATCTTTCAAAATATTCATCCTCTGATTTCCAATTATCAGAGAGAGATGGCTATACAAATGGGTTAATTGGCGCCGGACTTAAAAGCACTTCCAATTCATATGGTATAAATATTGGGCTGTCATATAACATTCTTGATCGAGAAAAAACCAGGATTCCCAAGGCAATCAAAAAGTTAAAAAAGAGTTCATTACCTCAGACCAGAGTCTACCTAACTGAGAAAGAAGATTCATTGAGTCATTTAAACCTTGATCTCTTTTATATTGATATTAGTCAGGAATATTATAATAAGAAAAAGTTAGTAAGGTATTTGGATATCCAGTTATTAAAGATCAAGAATAAGAACAGTCGTTATTTTATGTTTCTGAGTAATTCCAGTACACCATTGGTTGCTTTTATGGACAATAGCTATGATACAATTTTAAATACAATACCATTAATTAATCCCAACCCGCCAGAAGCTTCAAATGATTATAATCTGTTAACTGAGAGTATGATTGAACACAATATTTCAACCTCAGAAGGAAAAATTACTTTTCATTTATTCCTTTCAGAAAGATTTTACAAGAGTATGGGTGTTGATTTCATCAATAGACTTAGTGAAAATTTTGAAAATGAAAATATCAAGGTGAAAATATATCTCAATTATAAAATTAACCGATTATCGCTGGAAGAGTATAACTTCGACTTCTTTACTATTAATGAATTTTAGATGAAAATAGAATGAAAATGAAAAATATATTAAGTACCACACTAACAATATTATTGTTTTCAGGATTCTCAATTGGAAACAATCTGCTTCCTAACAAAGTATTGGATATCCCGAAAAAGTATAAAGTACCCACAGCATCACTAAGCTTGGTAGATGTGTCCAATATTGATAGATCACCAGGAAACATCTGGTTAGTGTATTCCGATCGAAAATATAATGTGACTTATTCAGGATCAAGTGGCACTGTAAAATTTAAAACAATTGGTTTTCTTGAATCCTTTTATGTGGTGGAAGAAACAGATAAATTATTACACATTATAAAAGATTCAAGACTAGATCGGGGAATTTTGAGCACATCCGCAGTCGATTATGGTTGGATCGAGAAACAACATATGCTTTTGTGGGAACGATCGCTGGTAACCGAACAAGGTAACATTGACAGAAAAGCAATGATATTAAATACGCTGGAAACTTTGAAAGGCGAAGAAATAAATGAAAACAATAAAGATCTTGTCAAGTTCTGCTATGATCCGAATCTCAAAAATAAAACCGGCAAAGAATCACGCGTTTACGAAATATTTTATATCTATAAAATCAATGGATCTTCGGTTTTACTTGGAAATGTTTCAAGAACCACTACCTCTGAAGTTCTAAAAAAATCGATCTGGGGATGGGTACCTAGAAATAGAATAACATTCTGGGATCATAGAATAGCTTTAGAGCCGAATTGGGAAATCGCTGCTGTAAATGAAAGGAAAAGTAAAAACAGGCAAGCAATGTTTTTCACTGATAAAGAGTCAGCGACTAAATACAAGCAAGGAATTATGCCGAATGCGAACAAAATATTTTGGTCAAGCGATTCTTATGACAATAGAAATATTGGGGATTGGCGTCGTTTTCCATTATTGAAGAATGACAATGGTATACTTAGAACCGGTGTAATGGGAGAAATAGCTTCCTCCAAGGGCTCAATTGCTACAGATGATTTTGCTGCTATACAAAGGAAGTATAATGAATTAAGAAAAAACAAAAGAAATATCAATATTGTATTTGTTGTAGATGGTACCCATAGTATGCAACCCTATTTCAAACCAATTAGTAATGCTATTTCCAGCAGCATGAAAAAACTGGCATTGGAAGATAACCCTAATACATTTAGATTTGGAGCAGTTGTTTACCGGGATTATGCCGAAGGAAATCGTAAGATTGAGATTAAAGAATTAACAGACCAATATTCTAAGATAGCGCACTTTCTCAGTAATGTTACAGCAGAAGATTATCAGGATAGGGACATACCTGAAGCAGTATTCTATGGATTAAAAACAGCATTAAGTTCACTGCAATTGTCCGAGAATGAAACAAATATAATCATACTGGTGGGAGATGCCGGTAACCACAGGCGAGATGATATTACCAGGGTTACCCAGTCAGAAATAGTTAGGCTCTTAGTCCGCAAAAATTGTAGTTTACTCGCTTTTCAGGTACACCATGGAAGTGATGCCAGCTATGATGATTTTCCATCTCAAATAAAAAATTTGATGATGGCAACTGCTAATGATCTGTACCCTAAGTATAAAGAAATTGCTCCTAATATTGAGCGTCCTAAATTCTATATGTCCAGTCCAACTACCCTATTATTAAGAAATACAACGTTCCTCGCTAAACTTGTATTTACCAAAAAAGGTGAAATAATTAAGCCGTTTAAGTTAGTAAGTGAAATCTCAGATATTGTATTACTTACAAATGATCATACTGATATGATTCTGGACGTTATGAAAAATTTTATTGAGGAGGGTGAGGACATTGGAACATCTTTAGAAGAAGGTAATTACAGTTCAACAGAATTTGCCAGTTTGCTCTTGCCAACCGTGTCATATTACCTAAGTGAGCTAGGTATTCCGGAAGAGCAAATAGATATAATATCAAACAAGAATTATCAACTTTATATCCCGGGGTATACTGCTTACCAACTGGATGGACATGAACATCCAATGTTTAAGCATGTACTATTTTTTGGAATTAAAGACCTGGGTGACCTAATTAGAGGAATTGAAAATCTTTTGGATGCACGCACCCGAGGAGAACAACGGCAAAAGATGAAGGAGGCATGGATTGAAATATTAAAAAAACACGTAGGGGGTATTGCAGCAGCTCAAATTGAAGAAATGACAATAGAACAAATAAACGAACTGGTTTACGGATTGCCTGGTACAAGTAAACTTTTAAAGATTAAACTTGGTGATATAACCGACCAAGCTGTAGTAAGTGATGCGCAATTTTACGAATATTACACTCATATAAAAGAGAGACATTATCAATTGGATAGGATTTATACTGCAGCAGGCTCGTATGAATACTCATTCCGATCCAATGATATTATCTATTTCTGGATTCCCCAGGACTTACTGCCATAATTAAGGAATTGATCCAATCGTCCAGGCTTACCCTACCAAACCTTTAATTGATGGTTTATAAAACATCTTTAAATTGAATACTAATAGTTTATTTGAAATCAGGGATCTAATCTGTTCCTACAAGGGAAAAGGTGATCAGAATAAAAAAGTACTCCAGGTACAAAGGTTATATATCCCTAGAGGAAAGTTTATTATTCTGCTGGGAGTATCAGGGTCCGGAAAAAGTACATTACTAGAAACCCTTGGACTGATGAATGATACCATAGAGCAAGGTACCAAAGTTACATTCATTCCTGAGCCAGGTAAGGAACGATACCAATTTGAACAAATCTTGGTAAATAAGGATAGGAATACCCTTTCCAATATTAGAAACAGGCACTTCAGTTTCATTTTTCAGGAAAATAATTTAATGCCAAACTTCACCGCGTATGAGAATATTGCATTAACTCAAATGATGCAAGGGGTTTCACAAAAGGAATCCTACAATAATGCTAAAGAGATCATGAATCAGATCGGATTAGGATGGATAGAAGACGATAAAAAAACATTTGACCTTTCCGGTGGCCAAAAACAAAGGATTGCATTTATCAGGGCGGTTATACCTCAATTTACGGTTCTTATGGCTGATGAACCGACAGGAAATTTGGATGAAAAAAATTCAAAAGAATTAATGACAATATTAAATTCAAATATTAAGGATAATAACCGGTCTGCAATTATTGTATCGCATAATATAGATTTATCACTTGAGTTTGCAGATGTAATCATTACATTAAATAAACAAGATGAATATGGAGAAATACTGGAACAGAATGTATTCAACAGTTTGAGTAAGCAGAATGAAAAAACATGGAAAGACTCAAAAGGTCAGCCAATAAAAGACATTCGATCAAGAATTGAAGCCATAATTTATCAATAAGTGCATGGAAGATAGTAATAATAAGAATCTAAAAATTCACAAAGATTTTACTAAACTCTTCAAAAAGAGGGAGAGAAAGGAACTGTTAGGTAAATTAAATATAAACCTCTGGATTCTCTCAATGATTTTATTTTTTACGTTCTCTGCTATCGGTTTTGCTATCGGGAGCTTGAAATATCTTGGCAGCAAAATGGATAATTCCTTTATTAATGGCGTGGATATTGTAGTTCCATATGATAAAGCCGATGATATTGCGCTTGTTAAAAACGAACTGAATGAAAATGATACATTAAAGGATAAATACTTTTACAAAAACGTAACCGGTTATTATAGATATTCATTAAGGTTCAAGGATATGAGCAAAAATGGTACGAAAGAGTGTATTGGTCGAACAATGGACATTCGTAACCCCTTACTCAGTGAATTATTTAGCTCAAAGAATCATCCCAAAGGTAAGAAATTCAATGATTCATTAGATGTAGGCTTGATCGTCAGGAAACAGTTTCTGGAGGATTTTAATTATGATAAAGATGCTTCGTTTGTCTTTATGTCAATTCCAACAGATTCCTCGGATATGTTTGTACCAATACCTATTTCTGCAATTGTAGATGAGCTGCCAGGTTCCAGCTTGTTTATATCAACTCCATATTTCTTTAGCCAAAGAAAAAAGTTCTATACAGATAATCCTTTCAATCCAAATCATACCAAAGATCTAAACTGTTTTATATTGGGTGACGAAACAACGGGGTATGTATTTAAAGATTCAATAGAAAGTTTCTTTCAAGGGAGTTTAACCTACCATGTATTAGATCCTTTCGTCTCACCCCAACCAATAATTATTAGCGCGCCCTATATATCGGGTTACAAGGTAAAAATTAGCTTTAATAAGGATTTAGCTGCGAGAAAGTTGAGCGATATTTTTGAAGTTTTAAAAAATTCAGCTCAACTCAACCCATTCCCACCTTCAATACAATTGTACGATTATAAATTTACTCCGGTTTATGAATATGATAAATTTGATAAGTTATCTGTAAATTTTAACGACCTGGATAAAATAGCAGAATTTAAAAAATACATTAACTCACAGTATGATCTTACTATCGATATGGGGCTGATAGAGGAAAAGGAAAACTATAATTTTGTAAGTAAACTGACCAAAATTATTTCCTTTATCCTAATTGCGTTTGGTATCTTAAGCATATGCATATTTATATATAATATCCTAAACACGCATCTTAACAAGATCAAAAAAAATATTGGAACCTTTTTGGCATTTGGTATTGATGAGCGAAAATTAAAAATGATTTACATGTCCATATTACTACGATTCATAGGTATTACTCTAATTACATCGATAATGCTAGCATCAGTTTATGGATATG
>JACZTA010000304.1 GCA_022573915.1 Bacteroidota bacterium
AGTACCTGGTCAGGAGATCCTTGTCTTCCAGAAGCTTTACAATTGCGGCATGAAGACTCTCTACAGTCCGCTCAGTAATGGTAATCCCTGCTTCGCTTTCATCCAGGGCACGAGTTGATTCGGGCAAGTCCACATCAATTATTGCAATCCCGTATGCGTAATAACTGAATAATTTGATTGCCGGGCCGCCCAGTATATTATTATCGGAGTAGGTTTTGGTAATCAATCCAATGGAACAGTCTTTCAGATATTCGCCAACCTTCTCATAATCCAACCACCCCGTCTCCTCTATTGTTTCTTGCAGTCCGTACTCCTTGATCTTGCGTTTGAGATATTCTTTTTCCTCACCTTGGGTCTCACCTATGATCCTGAACTTCACGCGGGGCCAATCCGTTTTTAACAACCTCATGACTTCAATAATATCTTTCAGACCTCTGTTGAAGGGAATATTGCCCTCATGAACAATCACGGGAGTATTTAATTTTGATTCATCGAAAGATGGCTCGAAATAATCAGGATGAAAATAATTGTAGATGACCTGTGTTTTAAGATCCTTGTTAAGATGCAAAACAGACCCCCTGGTGATCTCATTGGCAGAGATAAAGTACTTCAGGTCCTTTAGTTTGTACTTCTTGATATACCTTTCCTTGAAGGTTCCTTTACTCCAGGATTCATGCTGATCGAAAATAACCCTGGCGCCGGTCTTTTCCTGGATCTTGAGTCCTATGTAGAAGGAAGCAGGTTCATGCGCATGATACACATCTGCTTTTTCATCAATTCCCTTTTGGATCATTTCACCGAAATACTTCCCCTTAAACCCTTTGCTCAGGTACTTTTGTATCGCCCCGGGTACCCACTTTATACCAATAACCTTTACGCCATCCATCATAAACTCCTGCTGGCCACCCGGATTTAAGATTTTCTTCTTTCCCATATCCCGTACGTAGCCTTCCCGGTCAGCGGTACAAATAATTGTTACCTCGTAGCCCGCACTTAACAGGGAAAGTCCTTCTTTGAAAAAGATCCTGTTATCCCTGGGGGAATGATCGACCGTAAGCATGCATACTTTTGGCATAAGAAAAGACGCTTGGTCCGATTTATATGCAAAAGTAAGCTTTACTGCTCTTTTTAATAAACGAGCTTCGTTTTCGCGAAAGGTACCTCTTCAACCGCCTCAGTTTCCCTGAGCGAATCGCCAAAGCTTTGGTCCATTAACGGGAAATCGCAGATGCCGCAGATCTCGCAGGCCGACTTGTTGAGCCAATGTCTCCTTTCGTTAAAAGGCAGTTTATTGGCTTTGCCCCTCGAAAGGATCTTGTGCTTCAATGCCAGTGCCGAGATCTTCGGATTTGATGCAATATATCTTAATCCGCGAAGTGGATTTCTGCGAAGATTGCCTAAGGCAGTCGGATATCTGGTCAGGAGCCTTAAACAAATGATATCCAGATTTTCCTCAAGCGCCGATTCGTCAAATACGTCAATATCGCAAGCGTAACCAATAAACAAAACATCTCCTCCCCAAGGCCCGGAATAAGAATAATCCATGATATCCGTCCTGGTTTTGATCATTAACCTTCTATTATCCAGGAGCTCTTTGCTTCTAAATATTACGAGGTGATTGTTTTTAAATTCAATATTGAAATACTTATCCTTCATTACATCGGTTAAGCAGACCGCAAATCTCACATCGTTCAGGGTTTCGCGGTTCAGTAGTTTTGCAGCTTTAGGAATATATTTCTTGAGATTTTCCATAACCCTCCGGGCCGATTCCTCATCTGCCCATTTTTTCTTTTTAGCCTCCTTTATTTCTTCAGCATATTCGGTAGGGATTAAATGACTCAAAGAATTATTCTTTAATTTCGAATGATAGGGAGAGCATTTATTGAAAACGTTTTCTTCCAATTCATCCCCCGGATACATGTTTACAAACCAGATCTTGGAATCCGCATCAAAATTGTCTCTATAATATTTATCCAGGAGTTCTCTGGGGAATTTGATCTCATTGATCCATTGTTGGCCGGGTGCCAACAAGGCAAATCCCGGTGTAAACGGTAGCACAATATCCGGCTGAAGAAGTTTGATCAGTTTACAGAAGTTATGTGCAAGGAACTGTTCCCGGAGCTTTCCTATCTCGCGGTCTTTTTTACCTTCGTAATGAACAGTATTTGGAAAATAACCTGCTCCACCAAGTCCGCAGAAGAGGTAATCGATCTTAGGCCATCTTTTTTTGATCTGACCTACTACTAACCTGATGATATTTTTATGATGAGAATTGAGTGCATCATTCAAATTTACAAGCACTTTTCCTTTACTTTCAATTATAACGATCGCATCCAGGTTATTCGCGATATAGGTGACCTTTGTGTCTTGGGTTAATTTGTAAGTCTTAAAACTAAATGCTTCCTGAACATCCTTGAACCCTAATCCGTGCAGGTATTTGTTAACTCCCTTCCGCCACAAATAAGGATAAAACACCTTTGCGGTTTTTGGAAGCAGCTTTAAAGACTTGCTGTGAAGATGATCTTCGTGACCATGCGAAATGATCACATGATCAACATCGCTGAGAATATTAGCGTTAACAGGTTTAGGAAATAGGTTCCATTGATTATGATACGCGGCACCGCTGAACCAAGGATCCGTAACAATCTTCGCGTCGCCCGTATCTATGTAGATACACGAGTGGCACACATATTGGATTTTCATTACTCATGGGATTTGGTTTGTAGAAGTGCTGTATCGAAAACGACGGACGTGTCAACATATTGTTACGCGGAGAAATTATTTTTGCTTTTGTCAAAGTTTGTAAACAAAATAGGTTTCATTTTTAAAAACTTCTTTTGAATCCGGTATACTGATTCTCTTTTTACTTATAATATAATCTATAACCGAGTTTTCCTTAAATAAATAAAAGAAGTTATCATCTGTCTGAATCTCCTTATCAATCTCCATTCTCAGGTACCATTCTCTGATTTTCCTGCTTTTCATTGGGAAAAACTTCTCAACGACATACCTGTCCCGCCTTGTTTTTCGGGTGAATGAAAGGTTTTCGAATTGGTACAAATGCACCACAGATTCACGTGCCGTACTATCCTGGATAAAGGAGTATAACGCTTCCTCTTGTGGATGCGATTTGAAATAATTAAAATAACTCTGATCAAAATTAACTGCTGTGGTGTACACGGTCATGGGTAAGCAAATAATAAGAATAGCCCGATTGAGATATTGGCCAAATGATTCTTTAATAGCCAACTTTTTCAGCATCAGGGTGGTCTGAATTATAACCAGTAACATTGATAAAGCCCCGATTCGATATGGGAAATATTTGATGTACCATCCGCCTCTGTCGAAAATGCCAATGATCAGTGAGATTAGCAGCATGCTAAATAGGATGATATTCATCTTATTCAACCTTTGGATCAGGCTATCATTGATCTTTCTGAAGTAAAAAATGCAAAGCGTGAACCATGATAAAGTAAATAACACGCCCGGGAGGTGGTTGTAGAAAAAATAATACGCGCTTTTAAATAACCCAAGGTGGTGCGGGGAGCGATAATAAGCCAATATCTCATTAACATTGAGCCCCAGGGCGGTGGCGTGAAAATCTTTCACTCCACCCTTATACAAGTAGATAATGATAGGCAGCAGAATTGCAATATAAACTGCTGAGTAAATAATTGCTTTGCTCCATGCATTCTTATAAATAACCAGATAAATAAATAAAAAGATAAAGAACCATCCGCCAACTAGTATATGAAAATAGGATCCTATAACGGTCCAGGTAACGGAGGCTATGAATTTTTCCTTAACAAGAGAGCCCAGTC
>JACZTA010000068.1 GCA_022573915.1 Bacteroidota bacterium
CTCTCTTTCCGTTATAGTCTGCTCTTAATGTATAAACCGGAACCGCAGCAGGATTGGTATTTAATGATAGTTCATAAGTGCCATTGGCGAAACAGTATGCATCTTCAAAATCGCCACTGCGGTTATAATTATGACAAACACTTCCTTCTTCCAGTTCATTATTACATTTTCCATCATAGACTACCTCACTCAATCCGCTCTGAAGCCGGTCGTTGTCATAGATCTTATCGGAGCTATCCGAGTTGATCACCTGGTAAAGATCTGAATGGCCGGTAAAAGGATTTGGAATACTCCTCGATTTATCGATAGGTATATTTTTATTATTCCAGTTTCCACAATACCAGGAACCGAGCGGTTCCTGAATCAGATCATAGCGATATCGAAAATCATAATTTCCCTCCCCTGACAATGGAAATAACCAACTTGCCAACCCATTGGGATGTTTGGGAGATGCCGAGTAAATATTATTTCCCTCCTTTACATCTTTTCCTACTTGTATGTAGGCATAAATTCCCGGTGTGCCGAACCTATATTTCCCGTCTGCATTATCCGCACATTCTTCCTGATAATATTTGTCGTATCGGGTGTCCATACGTCGATTTTCTAACCAGATATATTGATTCTTTACCGGTGCTTCGAGGTAGGGCAGCTTAATACGAACAGCATCCCCTGTCCGGACAAAATCTCTTAGAATAAATGTGGCACCATTTGGATGTGATTCGATAGAAATATCTGATGGTGTTTCCCCAAGTTTCGTGTTACCTACACTGATATAAATGCTATCATCCTGGTTTTTGTCTTCATGCTCCCACTCCAAGATCCATCTATCCCAACCGCAAACAAACTGCATGGTAGAATGTGATTGCCCGGTGATACTATAAGAATGTGGAACAGCCATAAATGTGTGTACTCCGCGACCCCTTGCCGAATGCCAATGATTCCCACCAAAGGGTCCGTGCATGAATTCTGCCAACGTAATTTGAATACAGCCCTGTGAGTTGCTGCAGGAGTTAAAGGAGGAAGCGCACGAAACACCGCCGGTCATATCCTTAAGACCTTTGGTGCGACATCCCACCAATCCAAAACCCCCATTACAACCATAAGGTCCCATCTTTCGCCGGCCCATATAATGGTTATTTCTCCAGACGATATAAAAAATATCAATTTTATGATCCTGTCCCTGCATCTTAGGTGTCCCCGTTTGAAAAGGATCCCAGTCCCAAAGATCAAAATCCTTTAGCATATAACCATTCTTCGTGCAAACTGTAGTATCGGCTATCTTATTGAGTTCCTGTATTACCGCATTGGCATGTGCACCCGGACCTCTTGCAAGGGTTGAACAAGGAACGACAACAACTTCGGGATAATAGTCTCCCAGCAAGATGTACTTACCCAAAGACGCTTGGTAATACAGGTCCGTTATATAGCCCTGGGGAAATTTTCTTCCGCTTGATTTATGATCAAATAGAGAATCTGCCCCCGCAGGAATTTGGGTTACACCGTGTTCATCAACTCCCCAATTATTAGTTTTGGTGATCTCAGGTTCACCCAGTCTATCAGGACAATTATCCGCACTATAATCTACTTCTGCAAAAATCAAAAGTACCCTTATCTCTCCCCTCACCGGAATTTGATGGCCATTTGACATTTTCTTTTGCGCGACGGTTGAAAGAAAACTGAAAATTAAAATTGATACTATTATAATGCTCCTCATCCGGATATTCATTAGCTGATAATTAGAAATAAGTTTTATTGAAATATCTGCAAATATTCATCTCCCCACCATTTGTACACATCCTCATTTTCTATTCCGGCTTCTAATATCGATCTATCCAAACTAACGAAAAGTTCTTCGTAGCTATTATAAGAACCTCTTTCAGTATATATCCTGAATAGTGCATACTGATACTCCCCGCCGGAAGGGATCAAATCAAAAGTTTTACTATTTACTATTCCGGTCTGTTCATCTACCTGGCAGTCAAAAATAAAGTCGAAGTAATCCTTCCATTTTTCCGGATTCTTAATGCCGGTCATTCCTTCATAATTTTTCCAGGGGTTGACCTGCCATACAGGTACAATAAAACAATCAACATCTAATTTTGGTAAATTCTTATTGAATGACCTGCCAAAGTATTTCTCGTTCATGATATCTTCGAGAAAAACAACCTCTTCTATATCAAAGTAATAATTCAATGCAAGTAATGAGCCATAGGTGACAACAGGCAAGCAATCATTACCCACATTTGTATTGATCCATTCTGCTTCTGCATACGCCGGCCCTTTGTCTTTTTTGTAGTATTGAAAAGAAGCGTAATTATTGGTTGCTAATGCAATAATCAATCCTGATAAGATAATTCCTGAAACATACCTGGTCACCGGCATCAAATTTTTGCCATCCATATAATGCTGCACATCCGCAAGAGCAATGAAAAAGAGTATGACTAATGGGAAAAGTGTCAGGCTCAGCAGCGTATATCCGGGCGTCCACCATAGTAGGAACACATAATAAGCGGCCAGCCACAGCAAACAAAAGAGTCTTTCGTCTTTGAAATTAGCTTTTCGAAATAATGCCGTAAGGTTCCACCCGATCAACAGCAATATCAGATATCCGAATAACTCCGCGATCAAAATGCCTGTATCCGATGATATGTTCACTATTCCAAACAGTTGGCTATGTACTAGCTTCAATAACCCTTGATATCCATAGTGATCAAAAGTTCCCCAGTTTGGATGCTCGGCAACAGCATAAGCAAAGAAATAATTTATAATATCGTTTGAATTCGTAGAATGGACGGACCTGGAAGCAGCGAATACATATAAAGCCAGGCCGAAAACTGCCATGACCAAAATGATTGGTATTGCTTTAAGTAATCCTCTTTCCTTATTTCTGTAGTAAAACAAGCCAATGAGTGGAACCAGCAATAGCAACGCTGTTTGATGATAACCCATAGACAGGACCAAAATAAAACCTATCAGGATTAGTCTACGCCTTCCAAGCTCATTTTTCTTTGCATAAAAAAGCAGATAAAAAATGAGTATTAAACTTGATATTGCAGGTATGTAAACTTCAACCTGCGTGGAGAATATCCAATACATATTCATGGGGATGAAGAACAAAGCTGCCAGGACGGCTGTAAGCCGGGTTTTAAATAATCTCTCCGATATGAGATAAATAAATCCGGTGCCCAAAGAAGCCCAGAAAATATTATGCAGCTGAGCCGCCACGATTGCATCAGATGTGATCTGGAGCGCCCTGAGAAGAAGAGAAAATACATATACGATAGGCGAAAAAAGTACGTGATGTGGATTGTACAGATCTGCGCCTGATTTGATGTCATAAGCATAACTCAGGCTGTCCCCAAACTGGTGTTGCGCTTTAAATAGAAACAGGACTACGTAGGTCACAGCAAAGATGACCAGGAATATCTTAGTATGAATTGAAGATAAATTAATCCCACCAATTCTCATTCTCTTATAACTTTTTAGTCGTTAAATTCTGTACACTGTTAAATTTGATCCGGATCCTTTCTTCCTGATCTACCTTTACCCCCACTGTAAGTTGACATTTCGTATCATATTTCGATTCTAAAATTTTAATGTCTTCCTGCTTGATCAACAAATTTATATCTTTTTCCAATCCATAGTCAAATATGAGCTCATAAGATACCCTAAGGAACTTTGTACGAATCTTTATATTTTCAAGCGCCTCATTGGATGCCCTCTTATAAGCGCGCACAAGCCCGGAAGCGCCTAAGAGCGTCCCGCCAAAATATCTGACCACAGCCATCAGAACATTCGTGAGTTCACGATTTTCAATTACAGATAAGATGGGTTGTCCGGCTGTTCCAGAAGGCTCCCCATCATCGTAGGACTTGTACTCCGGATTCTCAATTCCCAGTTTGTATGCGTAGCAAACATGCCGTGATTTTGGATGATCTTTTCTTATGGCTTCTAAAATTCCTGTAACCTCTTTTTTATTCCGAATGGGATAGGCATAACCAATGAATTTGCTTCCTTTCTCTTTATAAAGCCCCTCTCCCATCGAGTCAATTGTCAGATACGAGCTCTTCATCTTAGGCAATTGAAATGAGGATAATTGATAAAAATGCTAAGCCTAACCCGACATAGTTACCCGTACTCAACTTCTCTTTAAAAAGAAAGATTCCTCCTAAGGTTGCCAAGGCTACGATGGCAATATTGTTAACCGGAAATATCATTGAACTTTCCCAACCTTCGACACTCAACGTTTTTACAAGAAAATAAATAGACCCATAATTTGGAATACCCAGGAGAATACCTGCAAACAACGTTTTTAGCTCAAACTTTTGCTTCTTAATAATAAGCTGAAACATTAAAAACACGAATCCTATTGAAAACGCTGTTCCGAAAAGTACAAGAAGAAAGTCGTTGTAAATATCGTATGTGAGATAATTTGTCTCCAAATATTTCACCAGGGTATCGATCACACCGCTGCCAATGAACACAAGGGCTGGAAAAAAAATCAAGACCCATTTTGAAACAGTCGACGAGGTATTATTCAAGTTTTTGGACCGCCTTGAAACTAAAAACACCGCAATTAATGCGAGGACAATCCCGGAGATCTTTGCAACATTAATGGTCTCATTATAGAAAACAAATGCATAAGTAACCGGAACTACCAGCGACATTTTAGCAGCTACTGACGATACAGTTACCCCATTGTTTTGTGCGGTGCGTGCTAAGACAAAGAAAACGAGGATGAACATGCAGCCCAATAATATGGCATACTCAAACCAATTCTCTTCCGGAAAGAGATTGATTGAGTTAATTGCTCCGGATTCTTTGAATACCAATATTGCTCCTATTATCGTGCAAACCAGATAGTTCGTTACGATGGCTTGAAAGGTATTGATCCCAAACTTTGAGAAGCCTTTGAACAGAAGAAAAATATAAGAGGAAAGAAGGATGGTCAGGACGAGGTAGATCATAATTCCGAACCCAAATCTAATCAATCTTTAGGAATCAGAATTTTCAAAACATCTTTTCCAATTCGGTCGTTCTCTATTTCTACTCCGTCAATTTCAGGCGCTTCAATTCCATTCCCGAACGTCTTGTCGGTAGTAAAAACCCGTGCTTCATCCCAAATCTTTGCATCGATGAACGACCTTAGCATGAGGCTTCCCCCTTCGACTATGATGGATTGAATTTCTTCTTCATAAAGTGAATTTAATATCTGTCCCATGGTGTCCTTCTTGAAATCAATGACGATAGTATCATTTTTATTTGAAGCATTTACATCTACAAAAATCAAGGTTCTCGCTTCATCATTAAAAATATTGGACGACGGGTCGATCCTCCCCGATTTGTCGATGGTGATCCTCACCGGATTCATCCCGTTCCAATCCCGCACTGTCAGCAGTGGGTTGTCGTAAACAACGGTATTGGTTCCAACCATTATTCCCATCTCCTCCGACCGCCAGCGATGAACAAGCTTCCGTGATTCCGGTGAGCTTATCCATTTCGAGTTATTATCAGAATCTGCTATGAAGCCGTCTTTTGTTTCTGCCCATTTCAGTATGATATAAGGCCGCTTCTTTTCGTGGAAGGTGTAAAACCTTTTATTAAGGCTTCTGCACTCTTGTTCAAGAACTCCGGTAACCACTACTACGCCATTCTCCTTAAGTTTTCTTATTCCATCTAGGTTAACCAGCGGATTTGGATCTTCCACACCAATAATCACCTTGGGAATTTTATATTCAATTATTAAATCAATACACGGAGGCTGTTTTCCTTCATGGGTGCACGGTTCCAGATTCACATATAATGTGGATTCGCTGCGCAATGAAAAATCTTTATCGCTGACTGCATTGATAGCGTTGCGCTCGGCATGGGCACTTCCATATTGCTCATGAAAGCCTTCACCTAATATTATATCTGAACCTTGATCCTCGTGAACCAGAACGGCTCCAACCATTGGATTTGGAGCTACATTTCTCAATCCTTGCCGGGCAAGGTCAAGGCATCGTTTCATATGCGATTCGTGGTTCATCAGGATAGGAGGTCAATACTAAGCAAATACTTATTCATGAAGAATTCTTCTTCAAAATAATCTTTCAAGCCAATTTGCTCAACTGCAGCCGGACAATTAGCGATCTCCTCTTTCAGATCGCCACCTTTCAGGCAGATCACGCCGTTAGGTTCTATGTTACGCGAGGGAGCTTCAATGAGATTTTTTGCGATTCCATAGAGCTTTCCCAAATCCATTACCGCCCTGCAAACTATAAATTCATACCTACCCTTCATTTCTTCTGCGCGGATCTGTTCCGTCTTGATATTTGAAAGTCTCAGGGAGTCAGCGATCGCTTGCACAACCTTGATCTTCTTTAAAGTAGAATCGATCAGATGAAATTTTACCTCGCTGAATATTATTGCCAGGGGAATGCCCGGAAACCCACCGCCTGTTCCAATATCCAGAATCTTCGTTCCTTCCTGAAACCTGATAAATTTAGCGATGGCAAGTGAATGAAGGACGTGATGTACATAGAGGTTGTCAATATCCTTTCGGGATATGACATTGATCTTGCTGTTCCAATCAGGATACAATGACCCTAATTGACGGAACTGTTCAATTTGTTTGTTTGTAAGATCTGGAAAATATTTGAGGATAGCCTCCATCAACGGGAATATCTAGATAGATGGAACTAGAATTTGGTTGAAGTATTCTTGATGATATTTTGAAAAATATCCCTAGCACGCGCTAATTGCGCTTTAATAGTACCCAGTGGTTGTTTTAAATGATCAGCAATTTCCTGGTAAGACATTTCCTTGAAGTAACGAAGCTCTATTAATCGTTTATAACGCGGACTTAATTTCTCAACTATATCATGAACAAGCTCTATTCTTTGGTCTTTAATGATCTTTTCTTCCGGGTCCAAACCGGGAGACTTTAAGTTGAATTCTATTGTTTCGCCATCCGCATTTTCCAGATTATCATCGATGGAAAAGGTTTTCTTCACCGAAGCTTTTTGCCTTTTCTTTTTCCTGATGAAATCAATCGCTCCATTAACGGCGATCTTAAAGAGCCAGGTACTGAATGAATATTGAGGATCGTACTTTTGCAAGTTCTTAAATGCCTTGCTAAAAGCCTCAAATGTGAGGTCCTCTGCATCTTCCTGGTTATGCACCATTTTCAGGATAAGGAAATACAGCGAATCCCTGTACCTTGCCATCAATGAAGAATAGGCTTTCTCATCCTTATCTATCAGAGCACTTTGTACCAGATTGAAGTCTTCTTTCGCTCTTAAAGAAAAATTTGGCTTAGGATCCATTCAGTTCTTTTGTTAAAAATATTTGAAGTGGCTAAAATAATATAAAATAACACGTAGAAGAAATCCAGCACAGGTGTGAGTATCAGAAGATCCTTTACGCTCAACTTATTCATGAGAGAACTGAATATCACATATTGTATGGTCAAGCGTAGTCCGAAAATCGCCAAGAGCCACCAAAATGAATAGCCTCCTATCAATAAGGTGAAAAAACTTAAATAAAAAATGACATGCGAGATAAATAAGCTGCCTAATATGAATTTGGATTTAGTGTTATAATGGCTTCCGGTCGTTATGTGTCTTTTCTTTTGTGTGAAAAATTCGGACCAGGAGCCCTTTGGTACAGAGTACATAAAACTACTCTTATCTAACTCTATACGTGTATTTTCGCTTTTAGATGCTTTATTTATGAACAAATCATCATCTCCCGACAGCAAATTTTCTTTGTTTTTGTAAGGATCTACTGATTGAAATAGGCTCTTTTTATAGATCATGTTCCTTCCCACCCCCATATAAGGGTGTCCTGAAATTGCAAGTGACAGGTATTGCGTGGCTGTAATGAAGGTATCGTACCTGATAAACATGTTCAGCCACGAACCGGAACCTTCCTTTGTGTAAGGTGAATATCCAAGAACGATCTCGGTACCGTTGCTTAATTCTTCTACCATGCTGCTGATCCAGTAATTACCTGCAGGTTTACAATCCGAATCCGTTACTAAAATGAGGTCGTATTTGGCTCTGTCTATACCCGTAGTTAACGCATTTTTTTTCCCTTTAAGCTTATTCTTCCCATTTACTACATCAACCGTGGTCAATTGTGGGTATTTTTTCATGAATTCATGAAGTAGGTCATTGGTCTCATCACTCGATGCGTCGTTAACAACCATAACCTCGTACTCCGGGTAATCCTGTGTACATAATCCAGCCAGGTGGGCCGAGAGATTCGCGGCTTCATTCCTTGCACAAACCACGACGGATACAGGTGGAAGCTGCATATTTTCCTTCTTTACACTTTTGTAAGCTGTTAGCTTGCCAAATATAATTAGGTAAAAAAAGACTTGAACTAATGCGGCTAAAAGAAAAATTAAGAAAATGAAGATCACTTTCCAGTGTAATTAGCTAATGAATAGCAGCGTGTTAGTATAATTTTCAAAGTTATTAAATAATAAAGCAATTTTAATATAATTTTACTCTACGATCTTACAGCCTAAAGCAAACCTAATGGCAGTATTCCTCATCCTGATTTTTCACTGGTATTTATCACTCTTCTTTCAGACTTTTTTTCACCATCGTTATGCTGCTCATAGTATGTTTACCATGTCCAGATCCTGGGAGAAAATATTTTACGTTTTGTCGTGGTTAGCACAAGGTTCATCCTATCTCAGTCCTTATTCTTATGCAGTCCTGCATAGATGGCATCACAGTTTTGCAGATACGCATAAGCAATCCTACGAAGATGTAAATGATAAAACCCTGATCAACATGATGTGGCGAACCAAGATTATCTACTCTAGTATTTTCTCAAGGAAAATAGAGATAGAAGATAGATTTAAAGAGAATCTACCGGAATGGTTTTCATTTGAAATGTTTGCAAACAACTGGATCACAAGATTAAGCTGGGCGGTATTCTATGTATTATTGTATGTGAGTTTTGCCACTGAATGGTGGATGTTCTTATTCTTGCCCATACACTTTTTTATTGCACCCCTTCCCGGAGCCATCATCAACTTGTTTGCTCATAAATACGGCTACACTAATTTCGATCTTCAGGACAGCTCCAGGAATATCCTTCCTGTCGATATATTCATGCTGGGTGAAGGTTATCATAACAACCATCATCGATACAACCGGAGAGCAAATTTTGGAGTCAAATGGTTTGAGTTTGATCCGGTTTACCCCGTTATCCGGCTACTCGACAGGGTGGGAATTATCAGTTTAAAAAGAGCACCTCTCACGAGAACATCCGACTCCCTCAGAAAACCTGTATTGCATGAAGGGTTTTAGAGAACGGCGCACTATTCTATTTATAAATGATTACTCGCATTACACTTAAGTTTACGATCGAATATGATATTTACAATTTCGGCCAAAGATAAAAAGTCTCATGCCCGAGCCGGACGTATCAAGACCGATCACGGCAGTATCAACACGCCTGTGTTTATGCCTATAGGTACCCTTGGAACTGTGAAGGCAATAAATGTGAGGGACCTTGAGCGAGAAGTGAAAGCACGGATAATGCTTTGCAATACGTACCATCTTTACCTGCGCCCCGGATTATCGGTCATTAAAAAAGCAGGAGGCTTGCATAAATTTAATAATTGGAAGGGGCCTATTCTAACCGACAGTGGCGGATACCAGGTTTATTCCCTGGCAAAAATCAGGAAGATCACAGAGAAGGGCGTTTCGTTCCAATCGCATATAGACGGCAGTGCTCAACTTTTTACTCCTGAAAACGTGATTACTTCTCAAAGAGTTTTAGGCTCCGATATTATGATGGCCTTTGATGATTGCACAGATTACCCTTGTGAATATGATTATGCAAAGAAATCGATGGAGCTTACTCATCGATGGTTGAAAAGATGCGTTAGGCAGTTTGATAAAACCAAACCTATTTACGGTCATAGTCAGGCATTGTTTCCTATTGTTCAGGGAAGCACTTATAAAGATTTAAGGACCGAATCTGCGGAAGTGATTGCAGAAGCCGGAATGGCAGGTAACGCGATAGGTGGTTTGTCGGTGGGAGAACCCGAGGAGATCATATATGAAATGACCGATTTAGTGTGTAGCATACTTCCGGAAAATAAACCTCGTTATTTGATGGGAGTTGGCACCCCGGTAAATCTGCTGGAAGCCATATCCTTAGGGGTGGATATGTTTGATTGCGTTATTCCCTCTCGAAATGGAAGAAATGGCATGCTGTACACGGGCAAAGGAATAATCAATATTAAAAATAAAAAATGGCAGAGGGATTTTTCACCGATCGACAAAGAAAGTAAAGCTTCTGCAAGCCGGGAATATTCAAAAGCTTTCCTGAGACATATGATGCTCAATAAAGAAATCCTTGCTTCACAGATTTCCACCCTGCAAAATCTTTCATTTTATACCGAGCTGATGGCCAAAGCGCGAGAACATATTCTAAAGGGTACCTTTGAAGCGTGGAAACGCAGAATGATCCCAAAGCTAAGAACCAAATTATAAAGTTGGTAAATGAAAATTCTTGATAGGTATATAATTAAGAAATTCCTTGTTGCATTCTTCTTCACATTTATATTGTTTGTGGCGATCACGATCATCTGGGATATTGCCGAGAAGATGGACGATTATATTGAAAGTGAAGCTACGGTATCGCAGATAGCATTTTATTATTTGAGTTTCATCCCTTATATCGGCATCCTGTTAAGTCCCTTGTTCATTTTCATTGCGGTGGTGTTCTTTACATCCAGGATGGCCAGTAATTCAGAATTGATCGCCATCTTGTCCGGCGGTGTTAATTTTTACAGATTGATTGTTCCCTACTTTATCGCGGCCACATTCCTTGCAAGTTTATTGTTCTACGCCAACCATTATGTATTCCCTATTGCAAATAAAAATCGAATTGTATTTGAGAACACCTATCTCAAAATTCCGTATCGAAACAGGGACTACCATATTCATATGCAAATCTCTCCTGACTCTTATGTTTACTTGGAACGATATAACAGCGGGCTTGATGAAGGTTACAAATTCACACTCGAAAAAATAATCGAGGGAGAATTAGTTGAAAAACTAAGGGCAGAGAGGATTAGGTGGGATAGCGCAGGTAAACAATGGCAGATCAAAAACTACTATTCAAGAACTATTCACGAAGGATATGAAGCCATTCGTGAGGGACAGCAATTGGATACTACGTTAAATTTTACACCTGAGGATTTCGGAAAAAAGATTGAATCGGTGGAGACCATGATCACACCCCGGCTAGTTGAATTTATCCGAAAAGAAAAGACCAGGGGTTCTGACAAGATCAGCTTTTACAAGGTTAAGCTCTTTGAACGGACTTCTTCACCGTTCTCGACTTTTATCCTTACTTTAATTGGTTTGGCATTGGCTTCACGAAAACCACAGGGAGGAATCGGGATGAATATCGCTTTTGGGTTTCTGATTGCGTTCTCGTACATCTTCTTTATGAAATTTTCAATGACATTTTCGATCAACTCCAGTTTTCCTCCAATTTTAGGTGCTTGGACGCCTAATATATTATTCAGCATCTTGGGCTTTGTATTGCTAAGATATGCGCCGAAATGACCGATTTTATCGGCGAATGTCCATTTTTAGCCGTTTTTCGTAAACTATAGATATCAATGTAAACGATTTGAGCGTTGATATACCGGGTTGGAGTTGCTTAAATAAGTTTTATGATACTGAAGCAAACACATATAATAGCTCACCTACTGATTCTGCCTATATTTTTAGGCACGTTTTTAAACTCCCAAGCACAAGTTCCTGATCGTTACGAGCAATATCGTTATGCTGAGAAGGAGTTTGTTGTACTCATAAAAACCAAGGATTATTCAACAGCGATGCTTGCTGCCCGTTCTGCTTCACTTAACCTGGATATTCCATTGGATTTACGTGGACTTATTGAAGACCCGTTAACTGGGCTTTCATTCACAAAAAAACTATGTGAGCAGAAGTATTTTGGTGGCCCGTGTTATGTTGCGCGAGGAAGGTTTGATGATGGTATTTATGTAAGTATAGAATATTCCAACCAATATTCCGGAACCGGCAAAAATTACTATCTCGTAATTGCCGGCAGCGGAAGTAAAGGGTCTTCTGTGTTGCGTAATATCTATATGAGTGCTAAGGCATTTTACCCGAATGTGATAAGTAAAAGTTGTCTGGTCTATATCGGATTGGTCCACCAAAAAGATGCAAGGATTAGCAAGGTCTCAAATTAATTACCCCCGCCAGACTTTCCCGTTATTTGATAATCACTTCCAGTATTACTTCTTCACCTACTTCTTCATTGAGTAATTCAACCAAGCGGGTTTTCTGATAACTCAATTCTTGTTTTAGGGGGGCAGAGTCGAGAAAGATGAAAAGTTTACGGTTCTTAACATACACATTGCGCGTGTGCTTGGCAATCATCTTTCCTACCATTTTTTCCCAAGCTTCTGTAGCCTTGACAGAATTCAGTTTGGCTTTCATGCCGTAGGACTCGATCATCTCATCAAGAGCCTGCTTGATGGTATATTCATTACGTCTTTTCATGGAGTGGGATACGGGAAACAAGTTAGTTATTTTAGTTTAACGCTATGCTTTGAAAATCCTGTTTAAAATTTTTCATAATGTTTTCGATCCTTGCAAGATCAGTATCCGTGATAAATATCTGCTCAAATTGTTTTTCCTGGATGATGTTTACAAATGCATCGATTCTTTTTTTGTCCAACTTATCAAAGAGGTCATCCAGTAACAATATTGGAGTGATACCTGTTTTATCATTCAATATGGCCCATTGCGCTAGCTTCAGTGAAAGTAAAAATGACTTTTGCTGGCCTTGAGATCCAAATCGATTGATAGGTTTACTCATGATCTCAAAACTAAGATCGTCCTTGTGAATTCCGACAGTAGTTCGTTGTAAGATCCGGTCTTTATCCAAAGCGTTTATTAGTAACTCAGCAAATTCTGACTCCTCTAATTGAGAGCTATATTCAAGAGTAACCGCTTCAGATTTATCTGTAATACTATCGTAGTATTCGTTAAAAACCGGTTGAAGCTCTTTAATAAACTGCTTGCGTTTTTTGTGAATCGCCATCCCAAATGGAATCAGCTGTTCATTGATCGTTTGGATCAATACCATATCCGTTTTTTCTTCCCTGGCAAATTGTTTCAATAAAGCATTACGCTGACTTAGAATTCGGTTATATGCAAGAAGGTCTTGGAGGTATTCATTATCATACTGTACGATTATACCGTCTATGAACTTGCGCCTCTCTTCGCTGGATCCCGAAATCAAATAATGATCTATTGGAGCTACGATCACAAGTGGGAATTTGCCAATGTGCTCAGATAATTTATCATACTTAGCATTATCAATTTTGAAGACTTTTTGTTTCCCCAGCTCTACCAGACAATCGATGTCGTAAGTAGATTTATTCTTGCTTATTTCCCCTGTAAGTCGAAACCGGTCCTGCCCTATCTTAATGATTTGATGGTCCGTCGGATTAAAATAACTCTTGCAAAGACATAGATAATAGATTGCATCCAAAACTGTGGTTTTACCACAACCGTTATTGCCGGTAATGCATATAATGTTTTTGGAAAACTTCAGTTCCAAGCTGTCATGTGAGCGGAAATTTCTAATATGTAGACGTCTAATCTGCATTATGGTTTTATAGATTGTCCAGATTTTCTTAATTTCGCCGAACTAGGATGTTTGCTACCTCGTATATCGACGAAAGAAGCAATCGAACCTCAAAATAACCAATATTCGAGAAGATAATTTTGGTTGAGTTGAACATCACCATAAAGAGGTACTTTAATTTTAGCTCATAACTTGTTGATTATCATTAGTATGAGTTGATAGTATTAATAGAAAAGACGAACTAATGGCAAAGAAAGAAGAAGAATTACTGAATATAGGCGAAACCTACAATCGTGCAGAAAAGTGGTTGAATAAGTACAAGAACAGCATCATGATAATCGGCTTTGTACTGATTGTTGGTGTAGGAGGATGGATTTGGTATACAAGGTCTTACCTGCCACAAATTGAAGTAACTGCACAGGAACAAATTTACAATGCTGAGAAGTACTTCGGTATAGATTCGTTCAGGTTAGCTATTGATGGCGATGGTAACAGTCCGGGATTCCTGGAGATTATTGCGGATTATGGATCAAGCAAAGCCGCCAACCTGTCGAGGTATTATGCCGGTATATCTTATTTGAGATTACAGGAATACCAAAATGCAATAGATCAACTCAAGAAATTTAAGTCGAGGGATCATTATTTAAGCTCTATGGCTATGGCTGCGACAGGCGATGCTTATATGGAACTGGGTAACCCGGATAAAGCTGTTAGTAGTTATGAGAGGGCGGCTGGCCACCATGTGAACGATTTGATTACTCCAATGTTCTTATTTAAAGCTGGATTGGCTAACGAACGGAACAATAATCCGGCAAAAGCCAGGACATATTACGAGAAGATCAAGTTCGACTATCCTAATTCTATGGAGGCTGCGGAAATTGATAAGTACATTGCGCGGGCTCATTAGCTATTTCGTGTAACATTAAGCTTTAATTACTTCATGTCGGAACGTTCGAAAGACAACAATATCTTTGATCTGGGAGAAGTTCCTTCTATCAAAGAACTGCGATTTGGTATCGTAGTCGCAGACTGGAATCTTGAGATAAGTGAAAACCTGTTGATCGGTTGTAAAGATGCACTAAAGAAAATTGGTGTTCTTGAAACAAACGTTCACATCATCCATGTTCCGGGCAGTGTTGAACTGATTCATGGTGCCAAACTTTTGATTGATCTAGGTAGATTTGATGCGATAATTTGTCTCGGCTGTATATTAAAGGGAGAAACACCCCATTTTGAAATTATCGCACAC
>JACZTA010000069.1 GCA_022573915.1 Bacteroidota bacterium
GTCGGCAATCTCCATGATCCCCGACTTCAATATCTGCACCTCATCACCTGAATCGGGAACCATTACCAGGACAGTGGTGTCGGCCAAGCCTGCTATTTCAACCTCAGACTGTCCAACTCCAACCGTTTCAATAAAAATGTGATCGAAATCAGAGCAGCGCATTACATCCAGGATCTCTATGGTCTTATCTGAAAGTCCGCCTAAGGACCCTCTTGTCGCGAGCGACCTGATGAAAACCCCGGATTCACTAAAATGGTCCTGCATGCGAATTCTATCGCCCAGCAATGCACCGAGGTTGAAAGGGGAGGTTGGATCAATAGCGATCACACCCACTTTCTTATTCTTCTTTACCAGACGTGCGATCAATGAATTGAGTAATGTACTCTTGCCGGATCCCGGTGGCCCGGTCAAACCGGTAACGGGAATCCTGTTGTTTGGTTTTAGGTTGTCGAGTAAATCAAGAGAATCTTCGGTCCCATTCTCGACCATGGAAATAGCTCGTGATAAGGCTTTCTTATCTCCTTTGTGCAGATCTTTGATCAATGGGGTAGTGCCAACCATTAGGATGGAAGGGAAGATGAATGAAAATCAAATATAAGATTTAAATCCAATTACGGAGAGGTACCAGGTTTCGTTTTACTCAGTCGGACATTCTGAATGAGTCTTTGATTTGTTGCCGTATGTTATTGACCAACACGACAGAGATCTTTCTACGTTGTACTTTTTCAATCAGGTATTGCTTGAAGTTTTTCTCGATATCGTACTTTTCCAGACAGCTGTTGCAGCACCCCAGTTCCTCTAAAAAATCTTCTTCCTGTTGGGGTGACATCTCGCCATCCAAGCAGAGATATACCCTTTTAATTAGTTCACTGCAACTGTGTCGATGCTTTTCCATAGTAGCTTTATTTAGATCTTTTATCCTTGAATCCTAACTTCTCGGCATAGGATTTCAGCTTGTCTTTTAACATGTTTCTGGCCCTGTGCAGCCGCGAACGTACCGTGCCGATCGGTATATCCATTATTTTTGAAATTTCTTCATAGGTAAATCCTTCAATATCGCATAAGAGGATGATCGTTCTGAAATCCACCGGTAGGTTGTTAAGCGCCGTTGTGATCTCATCTCCAATAAGATCTTGAAATAATTCCTGACGCAGATCAACGAATCCGATATAGGAATCATCATCTGTATCATGATATGCTGCAATGTCTTCATAATCAACCTTATTGGGTTGTTTTACCTTCTTGCGATATTCATTGATGAAGGCGTTCTTAAGAATCTTGAACAACCAAGCCTTCGCGTTAGTTCCTGTTTGGTAAGAGTTGATGAAATTAAATGCTTTCAGGTAGGTTTCCTGTACCAGATCGTTGGCGTCCTCAGAATTATAGGTAAGATGAAACGCGAAGTTATACAGGGCGTCTGCATGAGGAAAGAGTTCATCCTCAAAGATCTTATAATCTTTTGAAACCTTATTATTCTTCATTGTCATTAATAAATCCGTCACAAATATATGCTTTTAAGATAAACGAATTGTCAGTGTCTGGCATTTTTGAGCAGCGCCATACGCCGTGCATCATTAACGCCCATTTTGGCTCGATTGTTCCCTATTCTTAGCTTCGATTATCTCTTTTAGTTTAGGGCGCAATCTGCTTCGGTGGATATTACGGGAGTTTTCTTTATTCACTTGCTTGCGCAGATGGATCTGATCCTCCGGTGGCATAGCGAGGATGGTCTTACATTCATTCGTGCAACATGCATCATATTTTGCTGCACATTCTTTGCACTGTATAAATAATAAGTGACATGCGTCATTAGCGCAGTTAGTGTGCGTGTCGCAGGGAGCGCCGCATTGGTGACAGGTACTGATAATATCTTCTGTTATTCTTTCACCCAGGCGTTCATCAAACACGAAATTTTTACCTATGAATTTGGATTCCAGTCCTTGCTTTTTTACCTGGTGGGCGTAATCGATAATGCCTCCCTGCAGTTGGTTCACGTCTGAATAGCCAACATGTTTTAGATAGGCACTCACTTTTTCACAACGGATACCACCGGTGCAATAGAGAAGTATTTTATCATCTTCTTTCCCTGCCAACAGCTCAGGTAATATCCTGACCACATCTCTGAATGAATCCGCATCAGGGATGATCGCATTCTCAAAATGGCCTACTTCACTCTCGTAATAATTTCTCACATCCACCACATGAGTGGATTTCTCCTCCGTCGCATCGTTGAACTCTTTCGCATTCAAATGTTTTCCGGTCTTGGTGACATCAAAGCTATCATCGGCCAAACCATCTGCAACTATCTTTTCCCGTGTTTTAATCGATAATTTGTAAAAGGATTTTCCGTCATCCTCCACCGCAATTTTTAGCGGTACGTTACTCAATGCCTTGCTCCCGGCCAGGTATTGATTAAAATCATCCCATCTAACCTTGGGAACACTGAATTGAGCATTGATACCTTCACCGGCAATATATACCCGGCCATAGACTTCCAACTCAGTCCATTCCAAATATAATTGGTCCCTGAAGTCAGCCGGATCTGGAATTTTGACGTATTTATAGAATGAGCAGGTGATTCGCTTAGTTGGATCCAGTTTTAACGCTTCCTTAAGTTTTTTTCTATTTTCTTTATTGTATAAAGCCATGAAATAGAATGATTTCGGCACGAAAATACGAAATATAGCTTATCTGAACCGCGTTCATGTCTATGACGTTGAATCAATAATATTGGGTATATTTAATTATCAACTACATCGAGATTGATTCCATGCCTAGAATAATGAGAAAGGCCCTATTGATATTACTGTTACCCGTCCTTTTTAATTCGTGTGAGAAGGATAAATCTATAATCCCCGTTACTTATGCTTTTGACGATTGGATAATCATTGAAAGAGAAATGCCATACAACATTAATGTGGTAGATCTACATTTCATCCATGAGGATCTTGGATTTCTTATTAGCCGGGATAGTCATATTATCAAGGTAGTTGATAACGGAAAACATTGGATCATGCAAGCTTCATATTCTGATTATAAACTAAGGTCAGTCTTTTTCCTGGATGAAAATATTGGTTTTGTAGCAGGGCATAAGCCAGTTGATTACACTCAGCTGGATAGCACCAATCAATTTATATTACTTAAAACCACAGATGGTGGCGTGAATTGGGTGCAATACTATGTTCCATTTATGATACGTTCTTTACAGTTTCTTGATCAGATGTTAGGATATGCTATAATTCAACATTGGCACGGTACTCCTAGAACTTATGTGGCTAAAACTACGGATGGAGGTCTTACTTGGCAAGAGATTCACGGTGCAGATTATAACTCTGTTCCTAGTTTACATTTTAGTTCTCCGAATAGAGGCATTGTGACTGACATTGATGGGAAAGTTTACAAAACTGAGAATCAGGGAGATGATTGGAGTATGATAGTAGAATCAGGAACTGGCGCCTACCTATCTAATGTTTATTTCTTAGATAAAAATATAGGATTTGTTAGATCACGCCATAACTTATATAAAACAATCGATGGCGGTGTGAATTGGATTATTTTGGACAATCCATTTTCCGAGAGGGAATTAATGGATTTTTCAGATAGGAATAATGGCCTGGCAATTAAGGACTCATTGACATATGATGTGAATTATTTTGAATTCGAAGGAGCCTTTATCTTTTCTACTAATAATGGTGGTGAATCCTGGAAAAAATCTAAATTGCTGCGCGATTTGCATATAACTAAGTTTGCCTATCCCTCATCATCAAGAGCTTATGGCTATGGATTGGGTAAGTGGTATCGATTCGATTCAATATAATTGAGGTATAAATAAATTGAAATGCGAAAGTTAACTCTGTTTTTAGTAGTTGCTCTATTATGTTCTTCATGTAAAAAGGACAAATCCATAGTTCCTGGC
Source organism: Bacteroidota bacterium (assembly GCA_022573915.1). GTDB lineage: Bacteria > Bacteroidota > Bacteroidia > Chitinophagales > JACZTA01 > JACZTA01. The sequence goes on from JACZTA010000069.1 coordinate 3,917, forward strand.
TCTTATTCTTTTGATGGTTGGATAATCACCGAAAGAGCAATGCCATACACCAATGAGATTGCAGATTTAATTTTCATTAATGAGGATCTGGGATTTCTGGTAAATTGGGATGGGGAGATCATAAAGATAACAGCGAATGGAGAACGATGGATAAAGCTAGCTTCTTTCCCTGATTATAATTTAAGGTCAGTCTTTTTCGTGGATGAAAACATTGGGTTTGTTGCGGGCCAGGAGGATTTTGAAAATCCTAAACTTGAGAATAGAGAAAAACATATTTTGCTTAAGACCATAAATGGTGGTGAGAATTGGGTGAAAATATTTGTTCCGCATGAGCTCTATTCTATACAATTTATGAATCAGATGTTAGGATATGCAGCAGTGCGTGATTACAACCATGATCCTAGACGTTATGCTGCAAAAACGACGGATGGCGGATTAACTTGGAAGGAAATACATAAAATTAGAAGCTATGATAGCAGGTACATAAACTTTACTTCTAAAAACATTGGTTATATAATTGATGAGGGCGAGCTTTATAAGACTAGTGATGGAGGAGATAATTGGAAGATGGTGTTGAGCTCGGGGACAGATTATCACTTGTGTGATTTAAAATTTTTAAATGATGATGATGGTTATGCAAAGACGTCAGTGCATATATATCGGACAGATGATGGAGGTGAGAATTGGATGAAATCTGAAACTCCTTTCTTATGTCCAAGTAGGTCTTATTTCTCTGACTTCAATAATGGTTTTGTAATAGAACCTATTGGTATAATGTCCGGACCATTCAATTATGAATTTATGGGTAGTGTAGTGCATTATACCTCAGACGGTGGTATTACCTGGAATCAATCCGATGTTCTATCTGAATTATATCTTAGAAAATTTGCCTTTGCTTCCGCGTCGGTCGGTTTTGGATCTGGTTACAACAATAAATGGTATCGCTTTGAATTAAAATAACAGCAATGTTAATGATGAGAAAGCTCTTACTGATTTTACTGTTAGCTGCGTTAATTTATTCGTGTAAAAAGGATGAGCACGTAAAGTCAGCTTTATTTAGGTTGGTAGACTGGAAAGTTACGGAACTGACAATGCCTTACCCAAATGAAATTTCAGACCTTCAATTTCTGAATGAGGATCTTGGGTTTTTTGTAAACTGGGATGGCGAAATAATAAAAGTAACGGGCGGCGGAGAGCGATGGGAAAAACTGGCTTCATTTCCTGATTACAATCTAAGATCGGTCTTTTTCATGGATGAGAATATTGGTTTTGTCTCAGGTTATCAGGATTATTGTGAAGATCCATTAGCCGGAAGAGAAAGAGCTATTTTGCTAAAGACCATAGACGGCGGTAAAAATTGGGAGGTTAATCATGTCCCCTTTAATATTTTATCCTTGCAGTTCTTTGATAAAATGTTGGGGTACGCGGTAATAGAGGATTGGAATCATAATCCGATATGGTATGCTGCCAAAACCTTGGATGGAGGTTTGACATGGCAGGAAATGCACAGGTCTGCGAGCACGATTGTACCGAGTTTGCATTTTATTTCAAGAAATACAGGTTTTGTAGTTGATACTGGTAGAGTTTACAGGACAGATAATCAAGGTGAAGATTGGACCCTGATCGTAGAATCCGGTGAGGATTATTTTTTATCAAATATTTATTTTTTAGATGATAATATCGGATTCGTTAGATCATACCTTGATTTATATAAGACGGTCGACGGAGGTGCGAGTTGGAGTACGCTGAGACATCCATTCGGTTGGGGTACTCCAATGGACTTTTCAGATGAATTAAACGGATTGGCTTTCGGTGGATCAGCAATGTTTACCAATGGATCTCATCAGCTACCTGACAGTGCAAGCGTCTATTCTACTGCTGATGGAGGCAAGAACTGGAAGGAAACTAGATTTCCTGCTAAGATATACATCAATCAAGTGGTGTATCCCTCTGCATCAACTGCTTACTTATACGGTTGGGGTACGTGGTATAAATTTGAAAAACGCAAATAATCAAATAAAAAAATAACCAGATAGAAATATTATCGGCGTAATTATTGCACCCTGCGTCGTAACTTAGCTGATTATGAAAAGAATTTTACTTCTCGCATTTCTTATAGTGTTCCCGGCTTCAATTTCTTTGGGCCAGAACGCCAGGATCGATTCACTCCTCAATTTATTGAATGTACACGATGACCCGGTGGCTGTTGATGTAGCGGATACATTCAGACTGAAGTTATTCATCGAAATAGCGAATGAATCACTTCGGTTGAATTATAAGGATATAACCAACTCTTCTCTTTATGCTGAGTTTGCCTTAAATGAGGTGGAGCTGCTTCATTATCAGCGAAGCACCAGAGGGGCTATTGGCGAAAGTTTTGTTAACCTGAAGGCGCTTGACGAGGCGATGCGATATTATAAACAGCTGATGATACTCTTTGCCAAGATAAACGATAAACATAAAGCAGCCACGGTTTTTAATAATATTGGCCACATATACTATGTCCGCAAGGACTACCTGACCGCATTGGATTATTTTGAAAAGGCGCTATCCAGAGATCCAAATCATGCGAAGGCGCATTATAACCGTGGATTGATCTATTACTTCAACGGAAAACTGGATCTGGCAATGGAGGATTTTGACGAGGCCATCGCAATCAATCGTGAATTCTACTCGGCCTATTATAACAGGGGCATTATATATTTTGAACAAAACAAGCTCGATGATGCGATCAGTGACTTTTCTTATACATTAAAGAATTTTCCTCTGCATTGGAATGCTCATTATAACAGAGGCTTAGCTTTCTTCAAACAGGAAAGATATTACTATGCCATGTGGGATCTGGATAAAGTGATAAAACTACAACCCGATTTTCCTGATGCCTATAACACAAAAGCGAATATTTATTTTCTTCATGAGAAATTTGATACTTCGATCATCTTTTATTCCATGGCATTGAAGCGAGATAGTACATTGCTCATGGCCTATTATAACAGGGGAAAAGCAAAGTTCAGACTGGAATTATACGATGAATCGATTGCCGATATGGACATAGCCATTGCCATGGACCCTCAGTTTGGTGAGGCATTCTATTCGCGCTGCCATGCTTATTATTTGAAAGGGGAATATACAGCAGCACTCCACAACATTCTCTACGCAGCATCCTTCGGGGTGAAGGTCGATCAGAAAATTATGGATGAGCTGCAGCGGTTGGGTAATTAGGACCGCTGATTATTGTTGCATGGCTACATGGCTACATGGCTCTTTGGCCTTTGTTTATATATTCATGGCAATCCTTTAATCAAGTGAATCAAGGTTCAGACAAAGGAGATGCTGAAAACTTCCAAATACGATAAAATGAATTCACCCAAACTATTTCTAATCCTGATTTTCATGCCCCAATTCATATTGGCGCAGAATCTTGTACCCAATGCAAGTTTTGAAGAATATGTAAATTGTCCCGATACGACACATCACGGTAGTTGGTATACACCTTCAGGTACCCAACATAATTACGATTCCTCAGGATATTATTGCTGGGTAAACACCGTTAAGTATTGGAAAAATGCAAATACGATCAGCCCTCGTTATTATAATTGCGGGTATTATAGATCCCATAAGCCGCGGACCGGTATGGGATGCATCAGCATGGGGGGTATAGTGAACATTCCTCAGATACCCCCAGTCAATAAAGCAAACTACATTGCTACTTTTACAGAAATTGAATTAACAGAAAACCTCCTGGCGGGAAAAGAATATTGTGTAAACATGTATGTCTTGAATACGTATAGAAGTTCAATTGCGGCATTTGGTTTTTACTTCTCTCAAGAAGAATTACATGCCGACAATGGAATAGCATTTACCGTGAAGCCTCAGGTAGAGAATTCTGATCTCAACATGCTTACGGATACGACATGGACCTTCGTCGGTGGGACATTTATCGCCCAAGGGGGTGAAAGATATCTTACAATCGGTGTTTTTAACCATTCCCCGAGGATAAGGATTCAAATGCCCGGCGAAGAGGCAAGAATATTTAGAACCAATGCCAGGGTAAAAGATTACACGCAAATGTCATTTTCCTATTTAATGGATGATGTGAGTGTGATCCTTCTGGATGAAAATACTTCATGCGTCGACACCGGTAGGATGAAAGGTGAATAACCCAGGGAACCAGTGTTACATCACCTCTCTCAAGTCACTCAGCGCGTGTTCGCTGAATTAGCAATTTATATTGTCTCAACAACCTTCCACAAAAGTCACTCTGAACAACGCAGTGAAGAGTCTCCCGATAAGGTATAATGCTTGATTTACTCAGTGTAAATGAGTATGATGCGGTTATGTAGATCCTTCACTACGTTCAGGATGACTTTAATGGGGGATTGAGAAACAATCAGGTTGTGAAGCCATAATCAGCGCAATCCTGTAATCTCACTAAGCAGCGGTTCAGACAATAGGCGTGCTATAATATCTGCGAAATTAGCCGCATATATCCAACCATTTTAACCCATATTTTCGTAAATTCAATACTTGTTAACCTTAGTTGGGCAATGGTTTCGGTTATGAAGGCTAATTTGAACATATTGATATTGATCTTATTTGTGATCAACAATTCAGCGGCACAGGATATCCTTAAGGATCCGGGTTTCGAGATTATGTCAAGATGTCCAAGCGAATATACCGAGGACAGGCTATTCGGATTGGTGTACTGGGAGCAGCCTACTGCGGGTACAACAGATTTCTTTCACCAATGCAGCTACATGATGGGCGTACCTGAAAACTATTTTGGAAACCTGTCTGCTCGTTCAGGAACAGGTTATGCCGGTTTTATCGCTTTTAATTCGAAAGATGTTAGAAAGGATTACCGGGAGTATCTGACAACTGAACTCGAAAAGCCTTTGGTGAAGGGACAAAAATACTGCGTGAAAGTGTATGTTAGTCTGGCTGACATAGCCGGCTATGCATGTGATGGGATTGGCATCCACTTTTCAGTTAAAAAACCCAGACGCAGAGATTATTTACCACTACATGGTACTCCGCAGGTGAACAATCAAGCAAACAAGATCCTCTTGGCGCATGAATGGACTGAAGTAGGAGGGGTTTATATTGCAACAGGGTTGGAGCAATACCTGACCATTGGAAATTTCAAGCCTGATAATGAGACAAATTACTTGTTGGTTAAAGAAAGAGGCGTCGCATATGCGTACTATTATGTCGATGATATTTCAATTGTTCCCTTTGAAGATGCGGTGGACTGTCCGCATCAAATCAATTCGAGTTATATTAATTTGGCTTCCAATACAGAGGGTGTCGAAGCAATAATGATGATGGAATTAATGGATGTTGAAGATGAGTATCTTGTTTCCCAAAATGAAATTAGAGACGTGGAGGATACCGACAGTGAGGAATCGGCGGAAATTATATTCGCAATTAATGAACTAGCACTCGTTGAGGATGAACAGCAAGAGAATGAGCGTTCCAATGCAGATATTGAAATACCAAACATCAATCTCTCAGCTTCCGTGACCCTTGCATACGAAGATTCAGATGTGCGTGAGGAGTTGAACGATTCGATCAGCTTTGAGGATATTGAAGTAGCGGATATCTTCAAGCTGAATAATATTTACTTTGAGTCGGACAGATCATCTCTGCTTCCAGAGTCTTATTTGGAATTGAATCTGCTTTTTGAGATATTAGTGAAATACCCATCCATCGTGATTGAAGGTTTTGGCCATACCGACAGCACAGGTGGCGAATTGCGCAATCAACGCTTGTCTGAAGCCAGGTCGAAGGCGGTGATGGATTACCTGATTTCAAGGAATATCATTGAAAAAAGGATGATAAACAAAGGCTATGGGCAACAGCGCCCTATTGCCACAAATTCGACCGACGCGGGCAAACAACTGAATCGCAGGGTAGAGATTAAGATCTTGAAGAAATAAATCAGGAGGTCTTTTAAAAACTTGACTGCAATACCTTTTCTTCCACGCAAAGATCAGAAATCCTTCGTCATGACAAGGGAGCCCGCAATTTGATTAGCCAGTTGGGTGCCGCCATAGTATCTGTACGCAGGGATATCTGCCAGGATGGAGATGTTCCACCTGGGTGCAATCGTAAGATTTAGCTGAGGCGCGACAAAAAGAAATACGCCGCCGGAGGAATTAAAGACAGCATCCTCCCGAATATCTTTTCCTCTGATCTCATTTCTTATTTGCAGGATAGCGGCCCATCTTGGATTCAAACTTTTTGAAACAAATACGGAAGTGTAGAACTTACCCCCCGGTCGGTAGTCCTGAGGATTTGTAAAATTCTGTTCAAATCTGTTGATCAGAAACAATTTCAGCTTCCTCTCTTTGAGGTTTTTATAAATAAATGTTTGAGCAACGATTCCGTATGACCCTGTTGAAGATTGAACGTCGATAGGCAGCTCATTGCCATCGGACTGTTGAGGTTTTGTTGAAGAGGGGATATTAATTCCCAGTCCGCCCGTGATCTCCAAATTCTTTTCCTCATTATTTACAATACTGCCTTTCAAACTTATAAGTATATTCGAAAATCCATATCCTTTGACGTTAAAGTTATCGACGACAGACACCTGGGTCTTATTAATAAAATACCCAAACTCTGTTTCAATCCCTATCTTATTCGTTAATCCATAGCTCGTGATCATTCCGAGGTAATTGTAATTGGCACTCTTTAAAGGCCCATTGCCGGCTTCTTTATTTCCCTGCATATAGATCTTGGAATTGCTGTGCTTGGAAAACGTAAGTACGCGCACAACTCCCTTATTGAGTAATCCTTGATTAGTGGAACCCCCCACCGGGTTGCCGGGAGAACAGCATTGCGCCCACACATTGCTATGAGATAACACACTGATGACAATTAATAAGAAACTTAAATAAAATGGAAGTAGAGTACGCATTCCATTATTTTCATGCTGTTAACAACAACTCTCGTCTTTCTGGATGGGAGGACATTTTTCGCTTCCATACGAACAATAAACGCAGCAGTCACCTTCGAGAGGTTTGATCACCTCATGGCAACTCTCACATTCATAAAAGAACTGACATGCATCTTCCGGCATTGTTTCTTGCTTTTTATGCCCACAATGCGGACATGTGATGGTAGAAAGCAGAGTCACCTCTTTAGGCGTATGTACTATCTTGGTTTTTTTTGGTCTGAATAGATCTAAAAATGCCATAGGTATTTATTTTTCTTCAACTGCAACATACTCTTCGCAGCCGAATCCCAGCTTTGTGATTGTTTTGCAGATACCTTCTTCATCAATCTTTTCGGGATCGTATACGATGGTGAATACGTTTCCGGGATAAGCCAGATCGTCAGAAATTATGCCTGCTTTTTTTGACAGGGCGCGGTGAATATTACTTGAGCATCCCCCGCAGGTCATGCCACTGATACTCAATTTGATAGTTTCTTTTTTTGATGAATCGACTAATGCTTCATTATTGGCGGCAAAACTATTTATTGCAGCAAAATTAAACGCGAGAAAAAAGAGTAGACTCAATGCAGTTTTCATGATTTTATATTTAGTTGATGAATTGATAATCGGTTACTTCGTATCCTGTGAAATCAATAATGGCAGCAGCAATCTGTTCCGCGGTGATAATTGTTTTATCAAACTTGACTAAAGCAGATCCTTTTTTATAAGATGAATTTGCTTCTATAATGCCTGCCTGTTCCGTAATCGCGTAGGTGACTGAACTTTCGCATCCATTACAGCTCATCCCATCCACCGAAAAACTTACGGTAGAGATATTGGCTGCGACTACCTCTATGTTGCCGCTAGCTTGCGCGGGATAAAATACCTGTGAGTAATAAGGGAAGCTGAGTAACAGAGCTGAGACCACGGTCATGATGCCGAGGAATGACTTAGACTGCAAAAAGGAGGATTTTTCAACGATCTCGCAATCGCAATCATCTAATTTCGCAGGTTTGAGTTTTTGATACCATGCAAATCCAAACGCAGATGCTGTAAACCCGATCAGATAGGGCCTGAGTGGATCCATCCATGCAAAGGCAGAAGCAAAACCACCAATTCCACCGAAGATCGCCAACACAGGTGCAATACAACAAAGCGATGAAGCCAGGGCAGCTACGACACCTACACTCAAAGCGGTTTTAGTCTTTTTATTTTCTGATTTCATCTTACAGTTTCAAGCACTTTATTAGATGCGATTAATGTAAAATACGATTTAAACAAGTCCGCATATTCAGTATTTAAGAAATAAAAGATGGTCTGTCCTGCCTTGCTTGAATCAATGACACCTCCATCCTTTAATTTCCTGAGATGTTGTGATACCGCCGGTATCTTCATACTCAGTATATCAGATAAATCACAAACGCAAAGCTTTTGTTCCTCAAAAAGCAGAAATAAGATCTTCAACCTAACGTTATTTCCGGCGAGACTGAGTGCATTAGATATTTTGCTGAAAGAACTATCCAATTCATGCAGGCGTTTTCTACAATTATTTAACTGATCGATATCCGCAAATACCCGGATACATTCTTTAAGGGATTCATTTGTTTGCATAAGTATTGTGTTTATATCTTATAGAAACGCAATAAAAATACTATTATTATCGTAGTTAAGCAAATGCTTAAATATGTTAAAGACTATGATTAAGCCAATTATCATTGTGATTAGTAATGCAGTTTTTTTAGTCTTGATCTGAAATGAAGTCAAGAACGCTATGACTAATCCAAAAACTGACATAACGAACACATGTCCAAGAAATGACCTGACGTCAAGAAGTAAATCACCTGTACCAAATCGTAATATTCTAATTAATTGCAGGATAAGTTCACCTATAAACACCAGCAGTGTTCCGTACAGAGTTAGTGTTAGAATATTTTGATTGCCCAATCTATTGATTTTCTTGATCGCCAAGATCTGAAGGAATATCATAATTCCCATTAACAATATGCCTAAGGGCAGGATTGGAATTGATTCATGAAGTGGTAGATGCAGGTTTAGGAAGAGGAATTCATTTCCTAAGAGCAAGATCTCAACTCCGGCCGCGAACAGGATTGCATAGACTATTACAATATTTCGAATACTATTCAACATGGGTTGAAATGTTAAGTCTCTGCAGTGTCTTGGAGGATTTAAAACACCGGAGTAATGAATTTTTAATTTTTCAAATTATCAATAAATACGGCAATATGGTCAATGTATTGTTGTTGCATAATGCCTATACCCTGCAAGTGATTTCCATTAAAAACAATCAGGTTCCGATTCTTATTTTTCTTTATTAGTTCGTTGCAGTCTTCAATGGTGGTAAAGGTGTCCAGTGTACCGGCAAATAACAGCATGGGAATTTCGATCTCTTTTATTTTTGCATTAACAGTTTTGGCACTTTCAGGTAACAATATTATTTTGTCCTTTTCATTTTCGATTCTCCCGATAAAAATAACCGGGTCTGTTACCACGCCTTCTGCGATCAGGAATTCGAATTCAATCGTATCTGCAATCATAAAAACCAATAACGTCCCCATTGACATCGCGTATATTCCTGTCCTGGTCTTTTGATAATTTTCATTTACAAATTGAATGACGGTGCGCAAATCTGTTGCAAATTCATCGTAATACAATTGGTCCAAATTCATTTCAAAGTCTGAACTGCTTCCGAATCCCCTGTAATCAAAAGTTATTACCCTGTAACCCTTTTGCAGAAGCCCTATTGCCTGTGAAATATGATAACTCATATTTCCGGCGTCTGAACCGGCAATAATTATTGTAATGTCATTGTCAGGCGTGTTAGGTTCGTATATCCAAATATTAATTTCAGCATTGTCTGTCGTGGTTAATCTTTTTTCTGTGTAGGGTATTCCATATTTATCCGGTTTTGTGACATACTCTCTAACTGGATCAAGTGCAAAAACAATATTTGTTGTTAAAATCAAAAAAGTCAGAGCGAGCAGTGTATTTATCATCGATTTTTTGAATTTATATTATGCAAAATGAGTTTTACTCGACGCTGCTTAGCGTTTATTCAACTGCAATATAAATTTCAACTTCAGATTCTTTACCATTTTGAGATTTTGTTCCATAAACTTCAAAATCAGCCGTATAGGTTCTATTTAACTCGTTGTCTTTATCCCAGATCTCCTTCCAGGTTTTTATCACAGCATCAGGCATATCCCCCTTCGCAACAAACCGGGTGTAATTCCCACCCCTAAATTCTCTTCCGATCAGTCCGTTTGGAATAATATCGAGCGAGTTTACTTTTACTCCGATCATCGAGGTATATTTCCCTTTATAGTCCGTTTCATAGTCAGTATATATAGAATAAATTTCATCATTTTCCTTGTTCGGTATTTGAGCCGCAATATTTTCGTCATAAAACCGTCCCCAGAGCTTCGCCAAATCTTCGGCAGATCTGCCGTCTTCATTTGTCGTTTCAATTGAGATTCCGATTATTTTAAAACTGTTTACTCGTTCCATGAAATTTCCTCAAATGTCTTATGTCTTCCCTTCCAGAAGGCAAGTAAGTGAAAGCGGACTTAAGATCATTATAAAAATGTGGGTTTTAAGTCATCCTGCGGAAGACTTAAAACATCGGCGGAATATTTAAATTATTTTATTCCCGGTCTTAGTTAGGACACCATACCGGGAAAATATCATTTGCTTTATTGTACGTAAGTTGTTTTTCAATCCCACTGTTGATTTCAATAATGAATATTTCCCTGTTACCATTATTATTTTTTTGATACGCTAAAAATTTACTGTCCGGTGACCATGTTGGCATTGTTCCGTCAGTAATTTCGCGCAAATTCAAGCCATCATTATTCATTATAAAAATATTCTGTTCATTATTTCTAAAGGAAACAAATGCAATTTTAGTCCCATCCGGAGACCATGCAGGACGAATGTCGCGGCTCGGGCTTTCGGTCAGCCGCGTT
>JACZTA010000070.1:0-5332 GCA_022573915.1 Bacteroidota bacterium
TGCAATGGCAGCGCCTGCGACACGATTACCAAAACGATACAACGATACGCCGCGGTAGCCAATTTTTCTGTTACACCGGATCCGGCTCCATTCCCATGGATCACAACAGTCAATTTCACAGATGAGAGTTTTACTTTGATCAATACCTGGAACTGGGATTTTGATGATGGCGGATTTTCAACGCTCCAAAATCCATCCCATAACTTCACATCGGTAGGTACTTACAATGTAACCCTTGATGTAGATAACGGCTTCTGTATCGGTCAGATCGTTCAAGAGGTGAATGTATTGAAAACAGGAATTACGGCTACGAGTAAATTCAGTTTTAAGGTTTATCCCAACCCGGCATCAAATTATTTTACTATAGTACTTCCAAATAATTCGGATAATATTACCCTCGAAATCTTCAATGTATTAGGGGAGAGAATATATGCAGAGGCATTGTTAAAAGGTCATGCACTGATGAAGAATATTGACGTGGATGATTTGCAGGGTATGTATTTTATTAAGATATCCGGCGGGGATTACTACGCCATTAATAAGATAGTTGTTCGATAAGCTAAACTACATGAGACAGCGACTTATCACCCTTCTGCTAATATTATTTACCAATATATTATTGGTATCCAATACACATGCTAGTCACCTTATGGGCGGAAATCTCGGCTACGAGAGTTTGGGATATGATGCTTCCTCAGGCATGTACAGATATGTTATCATTCTTCAAAACTATATCTATTGCGGACCGGGATCTAATTGGCAGTATCCTGAGCCTACCATGACCGTTAGTATCTATGATCATAGCACCTTAGTCGAGTATACCTCTATGGTCATTGCCATCGTAGACACCATCGATGCTTTACCCTCGTTACCGGATTCATGTACTAAAGGAATAAATATTTGTATCCGGCAAGGATTATATATTGACACGGTTAGTCTGCCTTTTAGTATAAGCGGATATGATGTCTTTCTGCAACGATGCTGCCGGAATGCCGCTATAATTAATCTAAACAATCCTGGTGGACAAGGACTGGCTTACTATACCTTTATTCCCCCATCAGTCATCTTAAATACCTCTCCCGTTTTTCTGGATCTTCCGGTGCCTTATATTTGCGCCGGAGATACGAATTCAATAATTAATACTGCTTATGACGCAGATGGAGATCAGCTCGTATTTTCTTTTGCAACTCCTTACAGAGGTACTGGGTTCGGTAATCCAAATCCACTTAATTGGCCGATAAATCCCGTGACTTATGCCGCTGCGCATGATTCAGCCTCTCCTTTCGGACCGGGAGGTTACGCCAGTATTAATAGCATAACCGGACAGACGGAGTACTATACGATAGACACCGGACTATATGTGGTTGCAGTCGAGATCAAAGAGTTTCGAACAGGATTTGCAAATCCTATTAGTGTCACGCGCCGGGATTTGCAACTTATAGTAATCACTTGTCCAGCAAATCCTGCACCTAACTTGTCTAACTCAGGCGGTTCCGGGCAAAAAACATGGTTTATTACCGAAGGTGACTCACTTTGTTTTCCGATAATATTTACGGACGCAAATGGAGATAGCCTGTATACGACTTCTGTAGGATTTATTTTTGACACAGCATTCGTAAACCCCGCCGCTACAATTAATACACCTATGGTTGGAGACAGTATCGTGAATCTCCAGTTTTGCTGGAACACAACATGCGGCCAGGCGAGTCCAATTCCTTATCTCTTTAATGTTTTCGCGATCGATAACGGTTGTCCGCCGAAATCATCAAACCTTACATTCTCAATTTATGTGGATACCTTCAGAGGGCCACCGACCATTAACGGACCCAAAGTAGTATGCGCAACAGATACCGGTGTGGCATATGACGTGGTTGGATCAAGTGGCTCAATCTTTCAATGGTCCATCATGGGAGGGGTAATCACATCCGGAACCGGGACGGATAATATCACGGTGGATTGGAGCGATACAACTAGTGTTGGTACATTAACACTGCTTGAAACATCCGTATACGGATGCGTAGGCGATACACTGGCCACTACCATATTTATTAATACACTTCCGATCATTGGATCGAGTGCGGTGCCGGATAGCATATGCCCGGCTGATTCTGCTCTTTTAATTGCGACGGGTGGGCTCATTTATGCCTGGACGCTGCTAAGTGACTTCAGCGATACGCTGAAGATGGGTGATTCAGTCTATTTACCAACGGATACAACAGTTTTGTTCGTTGTGCATGCGACGGATACGAACGGTTGCCTGATGAATGATACAATACAATTAACCACGTTTGTATTGCCAAACATTCAGATAAATGCCAGTGCAGATTCTATTTGTCCGTATGATAGCTCGACTTTGATCGCTATAGGTGGTACCTCTTATTGGTGGAATCAGGTGATCAAGCCTAACGATACAATCAGTCTTACCAACTCGGTTATGGTTACCTCGGACACGACAGATACGCTGAATCAGTATGTGGTTATTGGGACCGATGGAAATGGTTGCGTAAATACTGATACTTTCACCCTTACCATCAATCCCGTCCCCGATTCAACTATAATTTGGGGAAGTCCTAATATTTGTCCGGGAGCCAAGGGTATTGACTATTATATATTGGATTCATTGAACTCTACTTATCAATGGAGTGCATTGGGTGCCACAATCTTATCCGGACAAGGAACTGACAGCATCTTGGTTGATTGGGATTCTACCGGCAACTGGGTGGTCAAGGTTTTGGAAACGAATCAATTCGGATGTATAAGCGATAGCTCTTACTTCCCCGTTCTTATCAACGTGTTCTATACTCCTGTAAAACCATTAGGCGCAGATACGGTTTGCTCTGATGATAAGTTAGGGCAGGCTTACCAAGCCATATATACAAATGGTTCAAATTATTACTGGCATATCTCCGGCGGAACAATTGTAAGTGGCGATTCTACGTTCAGTGTTGTAGTAGATTGGAATATACTGGGGCAGGGATTCATATGGTATGAAGAAGAGAATATTACCAACGACACAGTTTGTTTCAATCCTTCAGATACCTTGTGGCTTGAATTATATCCATCGCCTCCGGTAAAAACCATCATGGGAGATTTTGCAGTTTGTGAATTTGACTCCCTTGTAACGTATACCGTTGCAGATACGGCTAATTCTTTATATGAATGGACCATACAAAGTGGAGTAATAGTCAGCGGTGATAGCACTAATACAATAACCGTCAATTGGGATACTGCTGGAACTTATACGCTTGCCGTCATTGAAACAAACATATACGGATGTCAGAGTGATACGATGAAGGTGTTGATCACCGTCTATATGAAGCCGATTCCAACAGCATTGAACGGTGATTTGATCATTTGTGCTCCCGATTCAACAAGCATCACTTATTGGGTGGACGGAGGAACGGTTGGATCCACATTTATATGGATGGTTAATGGAGGCGTTATAATTAATGGTGCCGGTACGGATACTGTGCAAATTGATTGGAACCTCTCAGATAACGGAACCATACAAGTTGTGGAACAAACTGCAGATTCTTGTTTTAGTGATACGTTAAGCTTGTCGATCATTATTGATGATCCTGTCATTGAGATCAAGGTGGTGAGTGACAAGTTTGAGAAAGATGATGATATAAGGTTGAAATGGTCCATGACCAAGGATACAGTCTTGAACAATATTTACCATATTTATCGCCGGCAGAAAGATTCTTCCTGGGTATACCTGGATTCTACCCAACTAAATGAATATGAAGATAAAGGGCTTGCGACATCCATGACAAGTTATGATTATCGGATCGTAGGAATCAATGCCTGCGGCGATTCAGTAACTTCAGAACCCCATAATTCTATCTTCCTGGAAGGAGTGGCATTCGAAGATCTTAAGGATGTGGAAATCAGCTGGAACGAATATGTAAACTGGCCTTTGGGTGTCGACTATTATGAAGTATGGCGAAAACTGGATCAGGAAACAGAATTCACATTCTACCGCTCTGCACTGTCGGATACTTTTGACAGCTACCAAAATGGCAGGGATGGTTACACTCATTGTTATAAGATCGTTGCATATGAACTTGGTGACACGACACGATCCTGGTCCAATGAAATGTGTCTTGAATTCAAACATACCCTGATCATACCTTCTGCATTTTCACCCAACCAGGATGGAGTAAATGACAGATGGGTGATCAAAAATCTGGACTTTCATCCGGGAAGCACGGTAGAATTATTTAACAGGTGGGGTAATCTGGTATATTACGCCAAGAACTACAAGAATGATTTTGACGGTACAAGGGACAGTATCGACCCGATTTCAAAGGGGCTGCCGGATGGGACATATTTTTATCTCATTAAGTTAAAACCAACTGACAATACAGAAGCTACCACATTTAAAGGCACAGTAACGATATTTAGATAAAACTCAGGCTTATGAAAAGGATAATGATCTTGTTAGGGTTAGTGATTCTGGTGAATCACTCGTTTGGGCAACAACAACCGTTGTACACTCAGTACATGCTAAATAATTATGCAATAAATCCGGCTATCACGGGAATAGAGGAGTTCTGGACAGTAAAATTAACCCATAGAGCTCAATGGGTGGGATTTGATGGTGCGCCGGTAACTTCCATCATTACGGGCCATGGCGTGGTAAGTGATAAGATCGCTATAGGCGGAATGTTATTTAATGATATGTTGGGACCCATTCGCAAGACAGGATTGAATGCTACTTACGCCTATCATATACCCCTTGAACAAGGCCAGGTTTCTTTAGGAATCGGCGCCGGGATCTTCCAGTATACCATTAATGGAACCGAGATAACAACCGCAGAACCGAATGACCAGGCGATACCGTCCACCAATGAAAGCGTGATTATTCCCGACGCAAGTTTCGGAATTTACTATAAGACGGATCAATATTATTTGGGCGGTTCCGTGCCTCATTTATTAGGTACGAAATTTAAGATCACCACTTTCGACAGGACGCAAGCTGCACAACTGGCGCGTCATTATTTTATCTATGGAGGAATTTATTACGAGATCAACAGGGATGTTTATCTCGAACCATCTGCATTGATAAAGTATGTTCGAGCAGCTCCATTTCAGCTTGATCTGAACCTGAAAGCACATTTCAATGATATGTTTTGGGTGGGCGCTTCTTACCGTTCATTTGCTGCTATAACGGCTTTTGCAGGGTTGACGTTGAATGATAGCTTCCATATTGGCTACGCTTACGACATCACCACGACGGCGTTGAGAAATTACAGCAAGGGTTCCCATGAGATCATGCTGGGTTACGATTTCACCTCGGGATATTAAGATAATTTCGACAGGATTCCTG
>JACZTA010000070.1:5342-14802 GCA_022573915.1 Bacteroidota bacterium
TATTCCTGCTGCGTTTTACTCTAATAATTCCACTCCCATCTTTGTAAAAAATACCCTATTTTTGCGTCCAATTAAACGCGAAACACAGACTTCAATCAATCCCTCATGCCCAAAGGAATATTTTCAGTACCTGTTGCATTCAATGAACCGGTTAAAAATTATGCACCCGGTTCTCCGGAAAAAGAAGAATTAAAAACTGTCATTAAACAGCTTAAATCCGAGACAGTGGACTTACCGATGTACATCGGAGGAGAAGCTGTTAGAACCGGTCAGAAGGTTCCAATCCATCCACCTCATGAGCTTTCTCATTTATTAGGGTTCTATCACCTGGGCGATCAAAAGCATGTTAAAATGGCTATCAATGCCGCTTTGAAAGCAAAACAAAACTGGGTGAACATGCCGTGGGAACAGAGGGCATCAATTTTCCTAAAAACCGCCGATCTGATTGCAGGACCGTACCGGGCAAAGATCAATGCGGCAACCATGTTATGTCAGTCAAAAAACGTATTACAGGCGGAAATAGATGCGGCTTGTGAGTTTTCCGATTTCCTGAGGTTCAATGTGCAATACATGACACAGATCTACGAAGAGCAACCGGAATCTGCCGCAGGCATGTGGAATCGCTTGGAATACCGGCCGTTGGAGGGATTTGTATTTGCTGTAACTCCTTTCAATTTTACTTCAATAGCAGGCAATCTTCCATCTGCTCCTGCATTAATGGGCAACACTGTAGTTTGGAAACCTTCGCGAACACAGATCTATTCGACAGATGTTTTGATGGAAGTATTCAGGGAAGCAGGACTACCCGGTGGTGTCATCAATCTGATCTATACGGGGGGAGCAGATGCTTCAATCGTTTTCGATCATCCTGATTTTGCCGGTTTGCATTTCACCGGTTCTACGGAGACCTTCAGGAGAATGTGGACTCATATAGGAAACAACATTGCCAAATACAGATCTTATCCAAGGATCGTTGGCGAAACGGGCGGAAAAGATTTTATTCTCGCTCATTATTCTGCTAAACCGGATGTTGTTACTACCGCCCTTTCCAGGGGAGCTTTCGAATATCAGGGTCAGAAATGCTCTGCCACATCAAGAGCTTATATACCTTCCAATCTTTGGAAAACAATTAAGGATAAACTTCTAAAGGATGTTTCCTCATTTAAAATGGGCCCCCCTGAAGACTTTCGGAACTTTATCAATGCCGTAATCGACGAAAACGCATTTGATACAATTACCGCTTACATTGCACGGGCAAAGAAGGATAAGGGTGTCAGTATTATCGCGGGTGGCGGATATGACAAGACCAAGGGTTATTTTATCGAACCAACCATATTAGTAGTTAAGGATCCGCAATATGTCACGATGTGCGAAGAACTCTTTGGACCGGTGCTAACTATCCACGTCTATGAGCCCGATAAATATAGTGAGATCTTGAAGATCCTGGATTCTACATCAATTTACAGTTTGACAGGTGCGGTAATGGCACAGGATAGAGCTGCTATAGAACTGGCAACAGAAAAGCTGGTCAATGCGGCAGGAAATTTCTACATCAATGATAAACCCTCCGGTGCTGTGGTTGGCCAACAGCCCTTTGGAGGGGCGAGGGCTTCAGGTACCAATGATAAGGCAGGATCGATTCTAAATCTCTTAAGATGGGTTTCTCCGCGATTAATTAAAGAAAACTTTGTGCCTCCTACCGATTACCGCTACCCTTTCACGCTTGATTCCTAAGGTCACATTTAGTATATTAGGTATCCTTTTTGCATTATACTCATATACCAAATGCATGTTTATGAGGTTATTCAAATCCATTGGGCTCATACTTATTTGTTTTATCCTTGCGAGCACTCAAACATCTGCGCAAGATCTGAAACCAACCGTGTCCCAGGCATTAATAATAGTTGCGTTAACCGATTATAACGGAATTCCCGAATCCGAAGCGATCGTTAGTTTCAAGCATACAAGTTCAGACAAGATTCACTCCGGTACCACCGATAATGAAGGAAAATATAGTTTGCTGCTGGCACAAGGGGAGACCTTCACCCTGATCTGTGAGAAATATGGCGTGGAGTTTAATTTCGGAGATAAACTTATCCCTGACAATAATACACCTTATAGTTTATCAATTAACCTAAAGATCAGAATGGATACCGTCTTTTCAATGACCTATCTGCTTGATATCCATTTTGAAACCGATGAGTCTACCCTGCTTTCAAATTCCTACCCGGCGCTGGAATCATTTTTGGACACCATGAAGAGTAATCCGGATATGGTAGTTGAGATTGGAGGACATACTGACGATGTGGGTTCATTTGCATATAACCAAACCCTTTCTGCAAAAAGAGCAAATGCGGTTAAAACCTATTTCACCTCTAATGGAATCCATAATAGTCGAATCACTTCAAAAGGCTATGGCAATACGCAACCGGTTGCGAATAATTCCACGGAGGAGGGAAGGAAACAAAACAGAAGGACTGAGGTCAGGATTATAAGTCGTTAGGTATACTCGATGAACTCACATTCAATTTACTGCTTAAATACCGTTATTTTACAGCTGAATATTATAAAAAATATTTATTAATTGTACTTATTCGAAATATTCATCAATAAATCATCATTCTCTTCAATCGCTTGGTACCAAAGCTTTTAAGCATATATTACAAAAAATATAACTAAGTTTTATTTAAATAATTGAATGCCAGATATTATTAATTTCCGTTCGGCTAATTTTATATTTAAATATTAGTTTCGTAGATTTGCCGATTCTGTAATTGATATAGTTAGATTATTTATATTTATAGTTGATGTTACAGATATTTTTATATTTTTACATTCAACAAAAGATAGTTTCATGAAAGCAAAATTCATTATTGCACTTGTTGGTTTGATTGCATTTAGTTTTCATACCCTAATCGCCCAAGAAGAGGAAAAAAATCCTGCAAAGAATTATAACACTTGGTCAGCTGGCATCAGCGTTGGTCATTTGGCTTTTTACGGTGACATCAGCCAATACGATTATTTCAAAGTTTGGAAATACAACAATGAAAATAGAATTGGTGGAGCACTTACTTTAAACAAGCAACTCTCCAATGTAATTAGTTTACAAGGACAGGTTTTATTAGGTTCCCTGGCAGGTACTCGTAGAGGAATAGTCAATGATGTGAATCCTTTAATAAAAGGTAAATTTCCAAATGGTGTGTATTTCAAGACTAATATTATTGAAGGAAACATCAGTGCTTTGATGAATTTGAGTAATGTTGCTTTTACCCCAAGAGCTGCGGGTAAACATAGAAAGATGAACATCTATCTTTTTGTAGGGCACGGACTTGTGCGATTCGATAGTCAGGCTTATGACTTACAGAACGACCGACCAATCATGAAATACAAGGCAGGGCTTTCCGGCAAAACTACTGAGGCGGTTAACCCAATGGGTTTGATTCTCGCATATGAAATCAACAAGCAGTTCGATGTAAACCTCGCGATCACTATGAGACGTGCAAATTCTGATAAGTTAGACGGTTATGTACGCGGCTCATCTCCGGATTATTATGGATTTACTGCTTTCGGACTGGTATATAAATTTGGTTCCGGTAATCCGGATGCTAAATCTCTTGATTGGATCAACCCAATGGAAGAAGTTTATAATGAACTTCAGGAAATGAAAGTTATCATGAACCAAATTATGAAGGATGATGATGACGATGGTGTGGCTAATTATTTTGATAAAGAAGAAAATACACCGGCAGGTACTATAGTTGATGGTTCAGGTACGGCGATGGATATGGATGATGATGGTGTTCTGGATGGTCTGGATGAAGATCCTTTCACTCCTGCAGGTGCTACTGTGGATCCGGCAACCGGTAAGGCAATTGACTCTGACGGTGATGGTGTTCCAGACGGAATAGACCTGGAACCGGATACCAAACCGGGTGAGTTAGTTAATTTCCAGGGAAAGAAGATTGAAGGCGGATTCACTACCGGTGGTTCAGCTATCTATTTCCCATCAGTTTATTTCAATTTCAATGGCTCCTCCATACTTGGTTCTAATTCCGAAAGGATTGCAAGTATCGCAAGAACATTAAAATCAAATCCTAATATCAAGGTTACACTTACAGGACATGCGGATAATGTAGGTTCTGAAACATATAACGAAGCATTGGGATTAAAGAGAGCTCAAAAACTTGCTGACTATCTCGTGAATAATTACGGCATTGATGCAGCCAGATTGAACGTTATTTCAAAGGGCGAAACTGAAACCTTGAGTGATAAATTCTCTAACTATAATAGAAGGGTTGACGTTAACTAAAAACGCATTGCATTATAAATCAGAAACCCCGTGGTATTTTTTACTACGGGGTTTTTTATGCTTTGAATTTTATCTTTGAAAAAAGATCCCAGACGACGATACCAACACTAACCGCAATGTTCAATGAATGTTTGGTACCGTATTGCGGTAACTCGATGCAGGTAGGAACATATTCCAAAACTTCTTCACTAATTCCATTCACTTCATTTCCAAAGATGATGGCATATTTTTTCCCTTTTCCGGGAATATAGTTCTCCAAAGATATTGATTCATCAACCTGTTCGATGGCAATTAACTCATAGCCCACCGATTTAAGCCTTTTTACAGCCTCTATCGGACTTTTATGGTAGAACCAGTCGATCGACTCTTCGGCTCCAAGCGCCGTTTTATGTATCTCCCTGTGCGGTGGTGTACCTGTGATACCACATAGGTAAATTGCTTCCAATAAAAATGCATCGGCAGTTCTGAAAACGGATCCCACATTATTCAAACTTCTAACACTATCCAACACAATCACAAATGGTGTTTTTTCAGCAGACTTGAACTCGTCTACAGTCTTTCTGTTTAGTTCTACACCTTTTAATTTCTTCATTCTGATTTTATTCTTGGTAAAATTTTTAAATTTGTGTGGGAAGTATTTTGTTCGAACATTACAACTGCTCAACCAATCAAAAATCAAAAATAACACTTAATTGACCAAAACGATAGCTACCGAAACACCCCTGATGCAGCAATACAATAGCATCAAATCGAAGTATCCGGATGCCATACTGCTCTTTCGGATGGGTGACTTCTACGAGACTTTTGGTCAGGATGCCATCATTGCTTCTTCTGTTTTAGGAATAGTGCTTACCAAGCGAGCACATGGGAAATCTGCAGAGGTAGAACTCGCGGGTTTTCCCTACCATGCTTTGGATATGTATTTGCCCAAGCTTGTTCGCTCCGGTTACAGAGTGGCCATCTGCGAGCAGCTGGAAGATCCGAAACTTGCTAAAACAATTGTTAAAAGAGGAGTAACTGAACTGGTTACTCCCGGTGTGGCGCTCAGTGAAAAGATACTGGATCATAAGAGTAATAATTTTCTTGCGGCCGTTCATTTTGAAAAAGAAGAAGGAGGAATTGCCTTTGTGGATATATCCACCGGAGAATTCTTTGTGGCAACGGGTGGTTATGATTATCTCGATCAGCTCATACAAAGCTTTCAACCCGCAGAAATAATCTTTTCCAAGCCAAAACAAAAGCTGTTTAACAGATATTTTGGAGATAAACATTATACATACGTTGTTGATGATTGGATCTTTACCTATGACTTCACAAGCGAGATCCTGCTTAAGCATTTTGAGACCAATTCATTAAAAGGATTTGGAATAGAAAATCTTACCTCCGGAATTATTGCTGCCGGTGCAGCGATACATTATCTAAATGAGACTGCCCATTCTAATTTGCAGCATATCTCCACGATTTCCCGGATCGAAAAAGGAGCGCATATTTGGATGGATAAATTTACCATCAGGAATTTGGAGCTTGTGCATAGCCCCAATGAGAATGGCGCTTCCCTGTTAGATGTTTTAGACAGCACCGGTTCGCCTATGGGTGCCCGTCAATTGCGCAGATGGATACTTTTACCTTTGAAAGACAAGACGCAGATCGAAGAAAGGCTCGAGGTAGTAGAATATTTAATAAAAAACCCCGCCCTGAATGATGGTCTTAAGCAGAGTATCAAGGAGATAGGTGACATGGAACGTCTCATAGCTAAGGTTCCACTGGGAAAGATCAATCCACGCGAGTTATTACAATTAAAGCGAGCGCTGCAAGCCATTGATAACATAAAGAAACTATGCATTCAATCGAAACATAAACAATTAAAGAAGATAGCGGATCGATTGAATCCGTGCAAGTCATTGATCAATAGGATTGAAAAGGAAATAAAGCCGTCACCTCCTCTTGTTCCTTTTAAGGGTGAGATATTTAACGACGGGGTCTCCAAAGAATTGGATAAGCTTCGCAAGATTACCTTCTCCGGCAAAGACTATATGCTGGAAATTCAAAAGACAGAAAGCACGAAGCAGGATATTCCATCGCTCAAAGTTGGGTTCAATCATGTATTTGGATACTATCTGGAAGTGACGAATAAGCATAAGAGCAAGGTGCCCGCAGATTGGATCAGAAAACAGACCCTGGTAAGTGCAGAACGCTACGTCACCATTGAACTGAAGGAATATGAAGAACAGATTTTGAATGCGGAGGAAAAGATCATTGAACTGGAACAGAAATTATTCGATGAACTGGTCATTTCCATTTACGAATATATAGACATTATACAAACCGGCGCCAATAAAGTTGGAAAATTAGATTGTCTCCTTTCATTTAGTGATACGGCCGTAAAGAATAATTATAGAAAACCTGAGATCAAGGAAAACCTCATAATTGACATTAAAGATGGCAGGCATCCGGTCATCGAATATGAGTTGGGTGTCGAGGAGGCTTACATACCCAATGATGTATATCTTGATAACGAACAGCAACAGATCCTCATCATTACCGGTCCGAACATGTCAGGGAAGTCAGCCTTGTTAAGGCAAACCGCGTTGATCATTCTGATGGCACAGATAGGCAGTTTTGTTCCTGCTTCCAATGCTAAGATCGGTTTGGTAGACAAGATCTTTACCAGAGTGGGTGCCACGGATAATATATCTTCCGGCGAGTCCACATTTATGGTAGAGATGAATGAAACCGCCAGTATTATCAATAATATTTCTGAAAGAAGCCTCATACTACTCGATGAAATAGGAAGAGGAACCAGCACCTACGATGGAATATCTCTTGCCTGGGCTCTGGCCGACTATCTGCATAATAATGAAAATGCCAATCCCAAAACGCTCTTCGCCACTCATTATCATGAATTAAATGAGCTCTCGAATCAACTGCCGAGGATAAAGAACTTTAACGTCTCCATCAAAGAAGTAGGAAACAAGGTGATCTTTCTTAGAAAACTTGTTGAAGGCGGGAGTGGACATAGTTTCGGTATTCATGTCGCCAAGATGGCCGGACTTCCCAAATCTATCATTAAAAAAGCCAATGAGATCCTCAAAACCCTGGAAGAAGACAGGTCCAGCGAGCGCATAAAGCAAAAGATAAAAGACAATCCTCAATTATCGTATCAACTCAACCTGTTTGATATTCAGGACAAAACCCTGATAAAAATCAAAGAGGAACTGGCGAATATGGAAGTGGAAAGCATCACACCTGTAGAAGCACTCATGAAGCTGAGTGAGCTGGTGAAGATGCTGAAGGAAGAAGAATAAATTGACCGAGAATCTGAAAAATCGAGAAATTTGTAAATCAATCTGAAATTTCTCGATTTCTCGATTTCTCGATTTGCAATTTGAAATTGTTAACTGAAAGTACCGAGGGTGGGAATCGAACCCACACCCGCTTAACGCAGACGGGATTTTAAGTCCCGCGTGTCTACCAGTTTCACCACCTCGGCAACATTAAAAAAAAGAACTTTGATCAGATCAAAGTTCAAAAAAGAGCGGGAAACCGGGATTGAACCGGCGACCCTAACGTTGGCAACGTTATGCTCTACCGCTGAGCTATTCCCGCTTATTTAAATTATCGAACGCAAATATACAATATTTTTGAAGCTGATTAAGGAACCGATCGAACGTTTAACATAATTACACAGATAGCTCCAGACTCCTTTCCGGCGCCCAAACTTTTATAGGCTGAAGCAATTCGATTGGTTTGAGTTTGGTGAGATGGAAACGCAAACTCAAACTCAAACTCAAAAAAACGGAGATTCCTTCGCAAGAAACAAACTAAAGTAATCGTCTATCCCATCCTGTAAAGATTGGAAACCATTGGGATAAGAAGTGTTTTTCAACTTCTCCATTTCCGCTTTCGTAAAATACTGGTAGTTCTCTCTGATATCTTCCGGTATATCAATGTATTCGATTTTAACAGGTACGACCATTGCTTTGAATATCGCTTTTGCCAGAGCATTAAAGGAATTGGCTTTTCCGGTGCCTACATTATATATGGCAGAGCCTGGTCTCTTCTTCATTAAATAAAAGCAAACATCCACTACATCCATTACATAGATGAAGTCCCTTAATTGCATGCCATCCGCATACTCCTCTTTATGAGAGCGAAACAATTTCAACTTACCGGATTCCTTAATCTGGTTAAAAGCATGAAATACCACCGAGGCCATTCTTCCTTTATGATATTCGTTGGGTCCATACACATTGAAGAACTTCAATCCTGCCCAGAACGGAGGTGTTTTCGTTTGTTGCAACACCCATTTGTCGAATTCCTGCTTGGATTCTCCGTATGGGTTGAGTGGCTTGAGATCAGGAATGATAGCGTGATCATCCCGATAACCAAGTTCCCCTGCCCCATATGTAGCGGCTGATGATGCATAAACCAATGGTATCTGATTGATCTCGCAGGTTTCCCAAATTCTTTTTGAATAATTCAGATTTAACTCATCAAAAATGCTCTTATCAAAGAGAGTAGTATCTGTACGAGCACCAATGTGAAAAATAAACTCAATATCCTTCAGCCTCGATGGCAGCCAATCAAAAAACTCGCCCCGCGGAACCTGGCCGGTATGCAATTTATTGACCAGGTTCTTGTTTTTCAATGGATCTGTAAAATCATCAACCAGAACAATATTCGTATATCCTTCCATGTTCAGTTTTTTCACCAAACAACTCCCAATAAAACCGGCTGCGCCTGTCACGATTATCACTAATGTAAAATTTAGAATTCGAAATGTATAATAACCATCTCCCTAAGCAAACTCTAATCCCTCAAAGGTTTTTTAAATTGAAAATTGAAAATTGCAAGTTTCAATTTGCAAAACTGCCTCATTCAAACAGCGCCCTCTCGCGTTTCGGCACAACTCCCTCCTTCTCCGCAATCTCGAATAAGGTCTCGACTGCTTTTCTTCCTTCTTCTCCCAGTCCTAACGTAAAGTCATTCACATAAAGATCTATATGTCGCTGCCTCACATCCTCATCCATCGACTGTGAATGTTGCGCAACAAATGTTTTACTTTCTTCCGGATGGCTCCGGGCATACTCAATACTCTGCCGAATGAGGTCATTTATTTTCTTTATATCTTCATGCGAAAGTTCCCGTTTT
>JACZTA010000071.1 GCA_022573915.1 Bacteroidota bacterium
CCTCCATGACCTTTGCGCCGGATCGGCCAGGGTATCCAAAAAGGTGCTTACCGATGCATAAGGAACATTTCCTGCAAGAAAATACACTCCTGCCTGTGTTCCTTCTTTGTAGATGTTATAGGAGGCAATATTATTTACGGCAGGCTTTTCCCACACCACAAGATTTTTATTGGTTGCCGTATCAACGGTTACCAAACAGATTTCAGGTATCTGAATACTGGTATAATGCAGGATTATTTCAGCTTTGTCAACACAAATATCGGGTGTATCGTATATTAACTGCAAAGTATTTGTTCCTCCATAGACATAGCCCGGAAATCCTGCAGCCGCTGTTCTTATATGATTGGTTGGCCAACATTCCTCAGTTAGACCAGTACAAGTTCCGATACAACATTCGGTACTGACAGGTTGTCCGTTTAATTCTACTGTAAGTGTGTTTAAACCACAATCTACTTTATAAACTATAACTTCTACCTTTGTTACAATATTACCCGGTGGCACTGGGTCGGTAAATGTTCTGATCCCATTATTCCAGTCACCGCTGCCTGTCCATGGTGGATTACATGCAAAATCGTTGCCTCCGCAGATAGTGCCCCACCCGGTGCCCCAATTAACTATTACAGTATCTGATTGTGTATAAGCTGTGAAAGGGATTAAAGAAACATCTAATGCTGATTATATAGCCACCGGTATAGGAGACTTCATCACTTTTGGATACCGGGCACCACTTATTAAAATTGATTCCAGTGGGAATCTTTTATGGAAAAAAGAAATAGGTTTTGGATTGGTAGATACCTATGGCAATTCTCTGATCATCACGAACAACAATGAATATGTAATAGGTGGAGAAGACAATGATTTTTTTGGTTATGATGCGCTCATTTTTAAAACCGATTCCAATGGCAATGTCCTATGGTATCAGTATCATGGCGGTGATAAAACTAATGATGGTGCCAAATCCGTTGTTTCGACTCCCGATGGAGGCTATGTGCTTTTAGGATGGACGGAAGAATCCGAAGGAGGTGGTGTGTACGACATCTTCATGGTTAAAACCGACAACAATGGTTGCTCACCCAGTGCAAAGGCCGGACAAGATTTGGTTATATGTAAAAATGCTTCCATTCAACTCAATGCCAGAGGGATGAATAAAGATGATACTTATTCATGGAATCCTGCCGCCGGATTAAGTAATTCAACTATCTACAATCCTATGGCCACCCCGTTAGTTACTACTCAATATATCTTAACGGTCAGTAGCAGTTGTGCCACTGCAGAAGATACTATCCTCATAACCGTTAATCCCTTACCTACTATAACAGTCAGTGCAGATACTACAATATGCCCTGGTGACAGTGCATCCCTAACTGCTACCGGAGGCAGTTCATATCTTTGGTCGCCTCAGAGCGGCTTAAATAATAACGCCATATCAAATCCTAAAACTTCTCCCTCCACTACTGTCACCTATACGGTCATGGTGACCGATACAAATAGTTGTATGAATTCTGCTACGGTTAAGGTATCGCTTCATACCACGCCCAGTGTAACGTTCCAAGGTTTGGATAGTACCTACTGTCTAGATGCACCTAATGATAGCCTGCAAGGAACTCCGGCCAATGGACTTTTCTCTGGCAATGGAATGACCGGTAATATTTTCAATCCAGCAACAGCCGGAGTGGGAACGCATTTGATTTATTATTCATACACAGACAGCAATAATTGTGTGTTGACTGATACCCAAAATACCGTTATCCTTTCACTGGATACACCGGGTATCTTCGTCATAGGATCATTAGATTTCTGTGATGGAGATAGTGTACAGATATATGAGTTCATTTTTCCAGATTATTGTGATTTTTTGTGGTCTACCGGTGATACCACCGATTACCTCGTCATTTATACTCCGGGGAACTATTCTGTGATTGTTTCAGGGAACGGCGTTAATTGTCCTAACTGTCCAACTTCTTCTGATTCTGTCACAGTCATAATAAATCCTGATCCTCCTAAACCGGTGCTCACTCAAAGTGGGAATAATCTGACCTGCTCTGTGGCGGGAATGACCTATGAATGGTATTTGAACAATGTCCCCCTCTTTGGACCGAATGTGCAGACCTATACCGCTACCCAATCAGGTTTATATCATGTCATGATTACCGATACCAACGGGTGCCAGTCTTTCTCTGATACGGTCAGTGTTACAACATATATATGGGAGTTATCGGATCAGGGGCATGTACAAATTTACCCTAACCCATTTCATTATTACACCACCGTCTATATCCCAGAGATTTTTATTAAAAATAAAGTTCTCTCGCTGGAGATCTATAATCTTTTTGGGAGGCTAGTTGGAAAACAGGTATTAAACAAAGAACAGACTATTATTGATAGAAACAGTTTTAGCAATGGTTGCTATCTATTTAGGATTTTAGAAAATTCCGGTGAGTTAGGACATGGAGTTGTTATGATTTATTAAAACTCGAACTTCTAGGATAAATTTTAATTTGAGGAATTAGTGCATATGGATAATCAAGGCCGTAATATTTGATACGTATATCTACGCATTTTTAATGTTTTTCTACTTCATTTAAATCACCTTTAGCTACAAATATCACCCTGTTATGTTTTTCCATTTATAAAATATTTGATATATACATTATTTATCATTAATATTACGCTGTTATAGATTTAGTAGTCTTATTACTGATAAATGTTATTTTAATTTTTACCCTTTCGTCATCTAGGCTGAATCCAACTCATGTCCCTGTTTTTAAATAAAAACTATAAGACAGTCTTATTCAGCAATAAATTTTATTTTTTTTTAATAATTAAAACTTGTTAATTATGAAATTGAAAATTTTTATAAGCTTATTTCTCGCTGTGACATTTATTTTGAAAGCCAATGCGGTAGAAGTAGTTATTTGTTATAGACCAACAAGTATTGATGTACACTGGGCCGTTATAAATCTACCATTTGAATGTGAAGTTTATAATGATCTTCCAGATTTTATTATTCATTGGTGGGATATTGGAAAAGTGGTAACCGGAGATGATTCTAAATTTAGTATTATAGATGCCAAATTTGATTCTTCGCGTGTTAACTTACTAACGATATCATCGCAACGTGGAGTCCAGAACATCATAGATAGAATTTTCGACGAAAAAGTTGATTTGAACTTCGCTCGAGGTGATGCAAATAATTTGTTTGAAAAAGTTACAAGTACAGATTTAAAAAGTGATATGAATACAATTATTAACAAACTTGATCACTTAATAAGCAGCAGTACTGATCTTCTTGCAATTACTTTTGATATGGTCGATTCCGCTAATAATAATAATCCAGTTGATACGGTAAAGGCAAATAGTGAGCTTGATGATATCGATACATATACAGATGATATTCAGGATATTTTAGATTCAGTTGTATTTGTTTCTGGGTTTGCAGCGATTGAGGAATTAGTTGGAGGACTTTCTAAGGTAAGTGAGTTAAAATTGAGTGATAGCACGAGGTTGCTCTTGGGGATTGAAGATGGTGTTAGTAAAGCTGGTCCATTTATTATTGAACATCAATTGAACAATCCTAATGACAATGAACTAGTAAAGATTTATCCCAATCCAATAAAGTCAGCGGGGTTTTTATTTATTTCTACAGAAATTACAGACGTTACTATATCAATTTATGATATAAGTGGAAAGTTAATTTTAACATTTGAGAAAACGGAAAGTAATGAACTCAAAATTGATATTAGAAGTCTTAATCCAGGACTGTATCTGTGCGAGGTAGCAAGCGAAAATAAAAGAATACAAGTTGACAAAATCGTAATATTGAATTAAGATTGATTAAAGATCTTATTTTTAAATAAATGAATTAGAACATAATAACAAGTAGAATATCAGAATTGCTTGTATATTGTTTCTACATTTCAACTTAAATTTAGTACCATGAAAAAACTAATTTTGGTAACTGCCCTCTCCTTTTTGCTAATTCAATGCGACAAAAATAATGTTAGCAGGGATAATATGAGTCAAGTTTCAAAAGGTTTAAGCGCTGATGAAGTTATCGAAATGGTAGGTTCGCCGGATAAAATTATTGAATTAGCCACCGTGAAATTAAACGGGGACAAACTTGAATTATGGGAATATGGAGATAATCAGATTATAAGTATGCAAGGAGGAATAGTATTATCCGTCATCTTAAATGCAAATGAAAATCAAGAGATGGCGAAGGAATTAATTGAGCACAAAGAGCTAGCACCAAAATAGGTTAAATGTTTCTTGTATACTAGCATAATAAAAAGTTCTCTTTTTCAAGAGGACTTTTTTTTGGTAATTATATTTATACTATAGCATAAGCTTTTTCTTTGGAATTATTTCAACCAGGGGTTCACATCACATTAAGCATTAAAAAAGCCCAAAGGAATTATCCTTCGGGCTTTGAATTTGGCACCTTAACTTTGGTTAAGGTGATCTGTTCAGGTGAAAGGCATACTTCAATTCGATCACCTATGCTGAACCCGTATTCTTCTAAATACTTCCCCCCGATCCTGATGAAAGGATGAGGGTCAGTATCAGAAGGATAGTATCTATAGGACACTATCTGAACACGGGAGTCTTTTGGTTCCTGCACAGAGCTTAGCGGTTTATTGTTTTTCATTTATTAAGTTTTTAAAGAGCTACTCTAAGTGGATAATCTATTTTAAACCCTCATTGTCATCCTGTTTGAACAGGAAAAACTCTGTGTCTGGGAGCAGAAAGAGACGAAGGTATTTGGCACCTTTCTCTGTTTCCTTCACATAACCTACCCGATAGAATTGAACTCTCCTTTCTCCATCTTGATCGAACTCACGCTTGGTAAATACATTTAGATATTTCATTGATGTATATGCTCTGATTTATTATACTCGACCTTAACCCCTTACACGCACTGTTTTGCGGAGTTTGCCTTTTGTAAAGGAAAAAGCCGTACGTGTCACCCAGTAATGATCTGCCAACATTTCCTGTATAATCTTCCGTCTATTAAATTATGATGATTTAAGATCGGAAGTGAAATACCAGCAGTTAATTGATTCAAAACCAGGGGATCGTTCCACTTTATGCCTTGATTTATTATGTAAACTCCGCAAAGCAACACGAACAAACGTAGGAGCATTTTGTTGCTTCTTAACCATTGCTCTTACATCATTAATGATATTCATTAGTTGTCGATGACATAAGAGAGGCATAAATGCCAGTTATGGATATTTGGAATGAAAAGGTGAGAATAAAATCAATTGAATAGCTTGGCTTTCATTTACAATCCCAGCCGCTTGTGATATAATTCATTTATGAATTGTCTTTTGTACGCCAGAGTTTCCACCGATAAACAGGCTCAAAGAGATCTTTCCATTCCCGCACAGATAGAAGCTATGAGGGGCTATGCCAAACAAAACGGTTGGAAGATTGTCGGGCAATTTCTTGATGAAGGAGCTTCTGCCCGAACAACCAATAGACCCGAACTCAATCGGCTTATCCAATACTGCAAAGAAAACAAACAAGTGGATGTTGTTCTGATCCATAAGATCGACAGGCTTGCCAGAAATCTGGTGGATTATGCCACTATCAAAGCTATTCTCAAACAGAAAGGAATCAAATTGGTGTCGGTTTCGGAACCGTTTGAGGATAATCCGGTTGGAAATCTTTTAGAAAATATAATGGCTTCCATATCTGAGTGGTATAGTGCCAACCTTGGGGAGGAAGTTAAAAAGACCCACATCACCAAACTCAAACGAGGTGAATGGCCACACTGGGTTCCTTTTGGATACAAAAGTGTTCGCGATGATGAAAACATGGTAAAACATATTCCTGATTCCATTACGGGACCCTTGGTTCTTCAATCCTTTGAACTTTATTCTACTGAAAACTACTCTCTCGGTTTGTTAGCAGAGGAAATGGCAGAAAGAGGTTTGAAAACCCGATATGGGAATGTTTATACAAAGGAATCCATGAGGAAATTATTGACAAGAGATTTTTACATGGGAAAACTTGTGTGGAATAGTAAGAAATATGCAGGTAAACATAAGCCTATCGTTCCTCTAAAGCTCTTTTACAGAGTTCAGAGGGTGTTGGAGCAGAAAAGTAAAGACTCGGGTACAAAAGGCAAACATAAGTTCCTATTAAAAGGAATCGTTTGTTGTCGGGCATGCGGAGCAAAGTTAACAGGAGAGATTCATCCAAGAGGTACATACTACCGATGCTTACCGAGGTTCGGAAAGGAAACATGTACTCAGCGATACATTCCAGTTGGATTTCTCGATAGTCAGTTGGAAACAATGTATGAGGTTTTACAACCGCCCAAAGGGCTATTAAACCTTTTGAATCTGGAAATGCGAATGATCGCAGATAAAAGAGAATCGATTGCCAAGAAGGAAATTGGTGCGTTAAAGCATACTATCAATGAAATCGAGAAGAAGGAAGTGGACCTGGCTGATGAATTAGTAAGTAAGAAGATTTCTCAGAGGGTTTATGAAAAATTGCAGACAAGCTATATGAAGAAACTCAATCAGGCGGAATCCAGACTGTCTCAATTAGAGGTGGATTATAATGATCCTTTGGATTTTCTGGATAAAAGTATAGTAATAGCGAGTCTGCTCCATCAGCTTCATCAACGATTCAATTTCAATCAAAAAAAGAATCTTATGAAAGCGGTTTTCAAGAAGATAGAAGTTGAAGATAAAGCAATTGTTAATGTTGAAATGAATACTCCCTTCTCGATACTTCTAGGTGATGATCTCAATAATATGTTCAATGATAGTTTGTCTGTGGGGATTCGGAAGGACGATTTGGAACAAATTGCAAAAAAGATGGCAAAAAAGTTGTTCAAAGAAAGTTCTTCTGTGCGGATTCGGAAGGACGATTTGGAACAAATTGCAAAAAAGATGGCAAAAAAGTTGTTCAAAGAAAGTTCTTCTGTGCGGATACGTAAGGACGTTTTTGAACAAATAATCCGGTTTACGCTTTCCGAAGATTACGATCGGATTAACAAGATGGTACAGGACTGTTACTGTGATATTGAAAACGACCAAACTGCCAAGAGTGTCAGAAATTGAGATGGCTGGTTTTCACGTTTTTTAAATTTACCAACAACAATTTTCCATTAAGGACAATAAAACCCTTCTTGTTTAGGTGTGTCAATTTGAGAGAATAGAGTAAGATTTGTTCACTTAAAAAGAAAGTAACTATGGCACTAAAAATCAACTGCTTACAAGTACGTTTCACAAATTCACCAAACATTCATGTACCTAATAGCGAAGGTATAGTCATTATTGATGATACTGAGCTGTGAGCTTCTGTTTTAGAAAAGTTTGGTAGATATTTAGGAACAGGAACAATAACACGTGTTTTGTCGAGAGGGAGGCGGTCTGGTTGGGTCAGTTTTGGGTCAGGTGGATTGTCTCCTTTCTTCTATATCGCTAGAATGGATTTAACTAAAAGTCAATTGAGATGGGAAACAAGAAAAAGAACCCATATGATCTGGATTTAAAGATACCCCGTGTTCGTGTAGTGTCGTACAGACACTATGATTCCAATACTTCCCCACATCCGTTCATCCGGATTGGGGGGAAGTATTTGGAAAACTTCGGTTTTGACATCGGTGATCTAATCGTAATGGAAATTGAACCTGATCGAATTGCGATTACCAAAGTTACAAGTTCATAGAGGTAGCATTTACTAAAAGCCTGACGAAAAAATGTCAGGCTTTTTTATTTCGAGATTAAAATTGATGAAATATTTTATGAATTTCTTTGTTAAATGTTTTAAACAGGTTTTCCAGATATGGAACATTTACCCTCCTTATTTCAATTTCTATTAGTTGTTACTCTGTATTAAATGACTGATGTTGATTCAAAATACATTCCGAATTCTCTTAGAAGATTTCGAAAGCTCTCGGGTTACAAGCAAAAAGATGTTGCTAGAATTTTAGGTTTCAAAAGTTCAAGTAGAATTTCACGTTGGGAAAACGGAATAGGTATGCCAAGTTTACCCAATTGCATTAAACTGAGCATTCTTTATAGCACGCTTATGGATGCCTTATATATCGACCTGTTCAGATCGCTACGAAAGGAGATATCCGATAAGAAGGAAACCCATTTCAATGCTAAAAACAAAGGGTCAAATGCCGAATAGGAAGAGAAAGGATATTTATGAAGAGTATAGGCGTTGTTTAAAAAACCCAAACTTGACTGAAAAGGAAATTGACGAGATGAGAATTAACACACAACTTCTAGCAAGAACTATTTGCGAGCATATCTGGGGAGAGAAATTCTATTAGTTAATAGGTAGAAAAAACATGGATAATGAATCAGAAGTAATTTTGGGAATTGTTCCTGGTACAAGATACCTTGGAATTGCTGTTATGCATGACAGCGAGCTTAGGGATTGGCGGATAAAAACTTTTAGCGGTAGGTGGTCAAGTGCAAAAAAGAAGAAAATATTAAATGCTATTGAGAGAATCATAAATCAACATCAGGTCACTTCTATTTCACTTAAAAAGTTTCATCCTTCGAGAAGTTCCAAGAACCTAATTGAGTTAATCTCCGAAATTAGACAATTAGCCAAATCCAAAAGATTAGAAGTATATAGTTATACGGTTGATGAAATTAAGGCGAGCTTCTCAGATGAAAAGATGATGAATAAAAAATGTTTAGCAAAGATGTTAATCGATCGAAATCCTGAATTTCGTTTTGAACTTAATCAAGAACGAAAGAATCCAAGTTCTTATCACATCAGAATGTTTGAAGCCGTGGCTCTAGCGAAGATTTATTCCCGTTATTAGTCTATGCCTATTTCGTGATATTGTTTGCAAATAATAAGTTGTTACGCGAGAAGCATATAAATATTGGCCGATGAGTAAGAATCATATTAGAAAAGGTCAATTAGACTTTGCTTTTTGTCCATTAAAATAATAATTAATACATTCTTTCGCAAACTCCTCTATATGCGTAGTAAGTGCAGAATCATGTAAACTGTCGTCAGACTGAATCTCAAAGGAGCTCCCTATCATTTTTGTAACGGAAATTGTTTTAGAATGTGAACCAATATTAAATATAAGATATGGTCTCCCCTTTTTATTCTTTGCCACTCTATCTGGGTGAAAAGTAATTTTAACCGCTGTTTCATTTGAGAACCTATAATCATATTTGCTTACTGTCAAGAATACTTTTTTTTCTTTATTAATTTTCTTATTTATTGGTTGGATATCCTTCAAAATCTTTTCCCTTATTAGAACATGAGACTGTCGTTTAATATGACTTTTTGACTTGGTAGAATAATCTAATCTCCAACTCGCCGGAATTGGAAATATTTCATTTGTTCCGATTTCTGGAACAATCTCGGGCATTCTGTTTTTTTTGAATCTAGGTTCATAATCTGCCAAATAAAGGACTCCAAAATCTTTTCTAAAATCACTAGAATGTCGCTCGGGAGGGAAAAAAATTCTCATGTGCTGATTTGGTCTAATCGCTTTTACATATTTTGCAACTGGTATTAAATCAGTATCACCTGAGATTAAAATTGAAACATCACAATTCCCTTCTTTAGCATCTTTCATCATCTCAAGAGCTATTTTTACATCTGTTTGTTTTTCTGCATATTGTTTCCAACTGTGCGCACATTGAAAACAATGAACATATTCATCTCTATGGTATCCTTCAATCAATATGAATTTGTTGTTTTTTACATTTTCATTTGCTCGAAGAAATATATCTTGGTTCTCCCAAGCCTTCCTATCACCCTTAACGCGTGCTGTAAAGTACTTTACAGCAATCAATTCCTCATGCTCCTTCAAGAACTTCCTACAGAAACCTGTTACATCTAGCCAATAATATTTTTTCCAGCCTTTTGCTTTCAAGCCATTGGCCACATTCAATCCATCGACGTAAAATATAACTTTCTTTACCATTTGAAAAAAAATGCCCTTCTTAATTAAAAGAAGGGCGTACACCTAGCAATTTCTTACTAGGAGGGGTAAACTATTTATATTGAACTATTTTTTTGTAAAAGTAATATCAACTAACTTTTCTCCAAAATAAGATATCAACAGTTTGTTGACAACCCTTTCTATTTTTATATACGAAAGTATCAAAAAATGGTCGATACTCCTTTTAAATGTACCAGACTATCAACATATTAGCATAATACCAAATATGTATCAAGTTAAGAACCTGCAAAATTAGTAAAAATAGTATTATTATCCAAATTTAATAGCTTTCAAAATGTATAACGACTGGTACACCTTTTATATTTTACTACTTTAAGGCATTTATTTTTTCTGCAATAAATTCAAATATTTTTTCAAATTTCTGTTTCGTGGTCTTATTTAGTTCAAAAGGTTCATTATTAATATATAATTGCTGTATCGCAGTATTGAACTTCGATTTATGAAACCCATTAGTTTTTTGATGATCTTCAAAACTAGTTTGAATAATTTTTATTTTCTCACTTTCTGAAAATAAATCTTCAGTATTAAGATTTTTCCATTTTGAATTCACGTCCTCAAGAGTAAATACCCTATCTTCAATATCTGGACCTATTTCATCAATATATCTCTTCTTCGCTCTTTTTCCTCCTGGATCAGAATCAAAAACACCTATAAATTTTCTATCCCATGCTAGATATAATCTAAAAACGTCAGCATATTTATCGACACCTGCCCCAGGGTAAAAATGAATTTCATGATTACCATCAAAAATCACCTCGGCTATATATTTAAAAGTATAGTAATCGTTTTCCCCTTCCGTAAAAGCTGTAGATGGAACAACTTCTAATTTGCTGGGAACATAATCTAACGCATCTAGAATTGGTTTGAAATGATCTATTTCATCCGGATACTCTGCAACGAAGTTTTTATAAAGAAATGTTTCAATCTTTGTTTCTGTAGTCTTGGATTCTTCAGGATTACCATAGTTAATAGCCTCATTCCGAACAATGTAAGTTCCGGCTAACCATTTTGGATTTATTAAGTGATGACTATGGGTGGAGTAAATAAGTTTGCAGTCTGAAACAATACCATCAAGAGCCTTTAAAAGTTTTTGTTGAGAACGTTGGTGCAGGTTACTAGCAGGTTCATCCAATAAAAATAATGTCTCCCCCGGATCACTGGCCCGTGATCTTCTAAATGCTGTAAAAATCAAAAAACTAAAGAACCATCTAAAACCAAGACTTCTATCATTAATTGAATAACTATCAGATCCTTGCTTGATTTTAAGCTCAATAAAGTAGCCGGTATCCCCATCATTGTCAAATTTGATTTCTACCTCTTTTTTTTGTCCACTACCAAATATCTCATCCCACTCTTTCAGAATGACATTATTAAGTTTTTCAGCTATTTTATTTAATAACGAGTCAAGAGCGTTTTTGTGGGCCTTGTCTTCTTTGTTCTTCATTCTCTCTAATAAATGTTTTTCCACAGTCAGGCTATCTTCGATCGAGTCCAAAATATCCTGAAGAATACCCCTGTATTCAGTTTGAGTACGCTCTTCACCATCAGTTTTTTCAAGATAAATTCTTTCAGGAAATTCAAATAAGAAATTTGGGTAATATAAAATTTTAGGAAGAAATCTCTTACTAATCGTATTTGCTAAATCTTGCCATGCTTCATTTTTCCACTCAGCGAGCCTTTTTGTCTTTTTGGCTTGTTTCGTTTTCCCGATGAAGCTGGTAACCCAATTCTTGGTTTTCCATTCTCCTTCAAGTGGTACAGAAGATTCGAAGTTATAACTCCTTGTGATTTTGATTGATTCCTCATTGTCAGCAATAAAAAATTTCCATTTTCTTTGCAAATATGACTTTATGAACTTTTCATCTTCAAGATCTAATTCTAATTCGGCAGTAATAGAGATTTTCCCAGTAAAATCATACTGGCGACTCTTAGGAATCAACGTATGTGAATTTTCCTTAGATATATCATTCGTGAACCTGTTAATTGCTTCTAGTATTGTGGTTTTTCCACTCTCATTTAGACCAACCAGCGTAAAAATATTTGTAGCAGGTTTCTTAGTAAGATCCAATACAATTTTTGGGATACCTCTATAATTTTCGATTGTGAACTTTATATATTTCATAATAATTGTCCTTCAAATGCAGGTCTAAGAGCTACGGGAAAACACGTAACTCATTAAATAGTATAATTAAAATCAAATGTGTCTATAGGAGAAAACTGAGGTTTTTCTTACACTTATATTTGTTCAGGCAAATGTAAAATTTAAATAGTTAGAATACGAAGATATAGTAAATCCTTGGGGATCGAAGAGAACTTTTTCGCTAAAAGTTTATAAATGTTCAGACCTAAATTTCATAAGACAAGTATTTATACACATTCTTTAGGGTATAAATACCTGTTCTTGGCCAATCCTTCTTTCAGGTGTAAGTCTGATTGGATAAAACACGGGCTTACTCCAAAACACTTATTTTAAATAATAAAATATTTTACATTTGTTAAAAAATCAATGCTATGGACGTAAAGAAAGTAACAAGTATCCTTGTAATAGCTGTATTTACCATTTTTATAGCTTGTGAAAATCAAGGCGATAAAGGGATTGCTAAAACGCAGAAGATTGAAGGTTTATACGTATTCATTAAATCAGAACCAACTGCTCCTTATAATACTATTGGTACAATTAAAAGTAAGGATGTTTTTGAACGAGCAATAGAGGTCGGAGTAGGTGAGGAAAAAGCAGGTACAGTTCTGAAAAATATTATAAAATCTGCTCTCGAAGAAATCCCATTTGAGAAAAAGTTGTCCTTAATGGCAAGTGAGGCTAAAGATAAATATCCAAATGCTGAGGGAATAATTTTTACTTCGAATTTAAACAACTGTTCTGTAATACGGTTTGTAGATGAATGAAAATTTGATCGAAAAACTCTTGCTATTTTTACTGCAGACATAATTTAGCCTGCCTTCATTGTGCTGGGATTTTCAAATCACAGAGCAAAATAAAATCCAATAACATTACCTAGTTGTATATTAAGCATTTAAGACCTCACCTCCACCTCGCTCAAGTTAAGGCTGACTTCTGTTTCAATAAGAATAAGTTCGGGATTGTCTGCCAAATCCCTAAAAGGTTTTCTGTCCTATTTTGAAACACATTATCCACATTTTGGGGATAAAAATATCATTGAGAAATAACGTTTTTATGTAAATTTGTTTTCCATTTTTTTTAACCTTTTTAAATTTTTGATCATGAGTAAAGTACCAGCTTTTCATTCAGTTAGAGAGACAGACAGAAAAGTTTACCACGATAATAGTTCCTGTACAGAAGGAAATAATATCGAAAAGGAAAACAAGCGATCTGGCACTGATGGCAGGCCTAAGTGTGAACATTGCACTCGCCTAAGTTAGACTCAAACTTTTGAGTCTGCCGATTAACAAACAATTGCCCTTTTGGAATGGTAGACTTGAACACTACTTCCCTAAAGGGCGTTGTTATTTATTCATCTATGATAGTAAATTTTCTTCAACATACTAAACAGTTCAATTATGAATGAAAAAGACAAAACTGAACTACAAAAAGCTGCAAAATCACTTGACGAAAGTTCAAAATTAAAAAGGGAACAAGCTGAACAATCCAATTTGAAAAGTATTACTGAAGAAAAGAAGGCAAAGAATAATTTCAAAAACCTTCAGCAAGAAGTAATTCTACCTTTTGTTGATGAATTAGAAACTATTTTCAAAACAACTTCTGTAAGTTTATCTTATATGACTAATGAACATTTAAAAAATGTTCAGGCTGTAATTCAAAATTTTATTCAGATTAATTTTCATGTAAAACGTGGAAATAAAGTTTATGGGAATACGCCGAATATAAAATTTGATCTTAACCCACATCAGAATAAAATTAGAATTACTAAAATGATTGATATTACAAAAGGGGAAATTTTAGATGAAGAATACTTGGCTGATGAATTGGGTAAATCTCATATAGTGGATTTTTTAAACATTTTTGTCAAAGAATGTGTTGCATATTATGAGTAATAAATATTTCATTCTGAAAATAATTGAGCATTAAATTTAAAAAATATGGCACGACAAACAAATACAACAAAAGACGGTAACGCTTGGACAGAGGAAACCAAAAAGACCGTTTGGAACGAAGGAAGAGTAATTCCTAAATTTTCATCTGAGATTTGGCGTTGGGACAAATGCGGACAAGTAATGGAATGGTCAGAACATGGTAACCGACAATCAAAAAACGGATGGGAGATTGACCACATAGACCCTGTTGCAAATGGTGGAGATGACAATATTGAAAATTTACAACCATTAAATTGGAACAATAACGCTGACAAAGCAGACAAACTTGATTGGACTTGTCCTTGATTTATTTTTCGGCTCTACACAGGAGACAATTCGTCCATATCTATTAAACTTTAGTGGTGATGGACAACAAGCCTCACAACGCACACTCAGCTACTCTCAGCATATTACACAAGCTACATACGCTTCGCTCGATTCATATTCGTTGCTCGGGCAAGAAAGCCTGCGGACAGTTGGACAATCAATCACTATCCTACTTATTAAAAATAAGATTTTAATACTCACTTAAAATCATTTAGTTTGAAACAAAAATTAGTATATTCATTATTAATCGTCATGGGGTT
This sequence comes from Bacteroidota bacterium, assembly GCA_022573915.1. Lineage (GTDB taxonomy): Bacteria > Bacteroidota > Bacteroidia > Chitinophagales > JACZTA01 > JACZTA01. The sequence continues at coordinate 14,629 of JACZTA010000071.1, forward strand.
ATATCTTTAAATAACAAGTTAATAGACATAATGAATCGTTATGTTTTTTTAAATATATAAAAGGAGTATCACAATGGGACTATATCAAATATTAAAACGCAATTCATATCAAAATTGTGGAAATTTCAGTCAGCTTAGTTTATCTCAGCTTGGTTTAAAGAATGCCC
>JACZTA010000072.1 GCA_022573915.1 Bacteroidota bacterium
AAAGAGCATGACAATGAAAAAGCCTTAAGGTATGCCAAAACGGTTATTGATGATTTAAGAAACAAAAAGATTCCAATAAATAAAGTAATCATCCATACACAACTCCAAAAAGAGATTGAGGATTACGATGCACGCGGCCCGCACGTGGCTGTTGCTCAAATGTTGAGAAATAAGGGAATAAATGTTGGACCAGGATCCATGATAAAATTTGTTGTCACACAGGGAAATGATATAATACGGAATAGAGCAAAGCTGCCTGATGAGATTAAAAAAGAGGATTATGACGCAGATTACTACATTAACCACCAGGTAGTGCCGGCAATCGAAAGGATATTTGAAGTTTTTGGCTATAAAAAAGAGGAATTGATGGAAACAAAAGAACAGACCAAATTGGAAGGGTTTTTTTGATATATTATATCTCCTCAATAGGACTCATTAAAAAACATAGAATTTATAAATTATAATTCTCAATAGTAATTTATCTATAAAAAAGGTGATAATTATTGATAAATTAAGCATGAGCAATGAACTTGAAAACAAGGCTCTTGAAAATACAAAAAAAGCTCTGGAAGAGCTTTCTGAATACAATTCTGTTTTTGAGGAGCTAGACAGTCCCTTTGAAGCAAGTGTTTCCATCAATACCGATAATAACACATTCATACAGAATCAAATATTAATTTCTGAGATAAAGGAAAAGCAAGAAATAACAAACAGGCTCAACAGCCTGAACTATAATGTTGGATGGTTAAAATCTGCAATAATTATGAATGACAAAAACATAATAGACAAAACAATAAATAATATATTGAAACATGAAAACAGCAGTATTACTGTGATAGTTTCAGAATTGAACTCTTTGAGAAATAAAATAGATGAATTTGAAAATTTTCATACAGACTTGTTAAAAAACAGCCTTAGTTTAGACGAAAAAACGATAATGGAGCAGGATTTCAGGGAAAAACACAAAAAGCTAAATGACCTGCACAACAAGCAAAAAATCATACTTTTGAATCTGAGCGATATTTTTGTTGCCTGTGAAAATAAAACCTGCTATGTAACCTATGCTGTCTGATGGAAAATGAATAGACCTATAATCTGAAATGTCAGGTGATATAGCTATTGGTGAAAAGGAGCTTCCCCCATCTGTAGTTTTAATGACAGTGTCGCCCGCAATAAATCCAATGCTGTCGTTAACAAAAAAAAGGGTTGAGAATCCGTAACCCCCAAAATCATTTGCAGTTAAAGAATCCCAGGACAGACCGGCATTGGTGGTTTTTACAACTACGTTTTTATGAGGCCCAAAAGCTGTCCCTCCACAGGCATATCCGGTATTTGTACTTGGGAAATGAATATCAAGGAACCATGAGAAGTTAAATAATGTCTGAACTGTATCCCAACTCAATCCACCGTTTTGAGTTTTTATAATCATTCCTCTGTCACAGGCAATATATCCCGTATTGGTATCTGTAAAATGTGTTGCATGGAGGAGGTCGTTACTAAAACCGGATACTTGATTCCATTGCCCTTTTGTGATCATTGAAAAACTCAATAATCCAATTGTTAAGATCATGTTTAATGTTTTCATTGAACTATTAGTTTTCCTGCGCTAATAAATCTTTGTTTACTGATCAAACTATAGAAATATATTCCATTAGGAAGGCCATCACGTTTAATAATAAGATGTTGATTTCTGATGTCTTCTACCTTTGCTACTTGCTGTCCCATTAAATTATAAAGTAAAAAAGTATGCGGTTTTCTATTTGGATTGTCGAAAGCCAGTATGGCCTCAGCAGCAAATGGATTGGGATAAAGCTTAATGTTATCCTCGTGAAATGATATTGGGTTTCCATTCGTACTTAAAATAACACCTCCTTCTTTATAAACATTAAGCCCCCCTTGCGCTGCTCCGATCCATTTATTATTGAAAGCATCAATAGCAATTGTAAGAATAAGGTTATGAGAAATGCCTGAGTTAGCCGTGTTATAGACCGTCCAGTCAATACCATTAAATTTAGCCAATCCCTTATTTGTTCCGGCCCAAACAGTGTCATCCGCACCTACTGCAATGTCATTTGCAACGTTGCTGGGAAATTGCGAATTTACAGGGCTATAAACCGTCCAGTTCGTACCATCAAATTTGGCTATCCCATTACCACCTACCCATATATTTCCGTTTGCGGTTATTGCAAGTGATGGTATATAGGCAAAGTTAGTTTTGTTGTATGTGGTCCAATTTGTACCGTCAAATTTAACTAGGCCCACTGTCGTTATTCCCATCCATTTATTACCTGTATCATCCACTACTAAAGAACTGACATTATTAAACGGCAATCCGGAGTTGCTTCTGTTATAAAAAACGGTATTAGCTGTATTTTATTAATGCTTACCAATCCGCCTTCAGTTGCAATCCAAAGCGTGTTGCCTTCTTCAGCTATTGCATTAATTTGATCTCCATTGGTATAGTTTATCCATTCAGCGGTTTGGCTGTGAAGCTCTGATAGAATCAGGCAAAATAGAGTAAGCAGGATTAAACTTTTGGTTTTAATTACTATATGTTATTTGGGAAAAACAATTAAGATTCGATTATTATTCAATCATTATTTTTCCTGCACCAACACGCTCTGTATTCTTAATAAGTTGAAAGAAATAAAGCCCTCTGTTTAAATTTTCCCTTTCAATTTTTACTTTCCCCGTGGTGATATTGTTAATTTTTTGCATTAATTGTCCGGTCGTGTTGTAAATCATCAGGGTATGTTTTGCTTTATTCTTGTTTTCAAATTCTATTGTTGTTGAGGTCTTGAAGGGATTCGGGTATGCTTTAATATTAAGTTCAGAAATTAGAAAAGAACTATGGTTCAGTCCGGTACTTTGATCATAATAAAACGCACCCATATCTGCTCTTGTCCCATCCAGGTCATTAGGACTATTGGGGTCTCCTGTATCAATGCAGGGTGAACCAAATTGCAAATTGTAATTAAAATTTGACGTGTTAACAAAAGCAGGGTTTATATCTATATTACCCATTCCAGACCATCCTCCCTCAATATTACTGTAAGTGATGTTTACGGTGCCTTTGGGATCAACAATATCTATGCTCTGTGGTGAATGCGCCCATATTATGGTATTGACAACATTGATCGTTGAAGAATCCCGGCATACCAACCCGAATCCATAATTCCCTGATTTATTATTTACAATGGTATTATTCATACTTGTAGCCCTAGCTGAGTTTAATGCAGTAATGCCTGATGGAACATCACCACGGTTATCATGTATTAAATTATAAGCAATAAAGGGTTCTCCCCCATTACACACAATAGCTGCTCCACGAAAATTGTAATTGCCAGAATTATTTTTAATGTAATTCCTTGTGACTTTAGCAGAAGAATTTTCCATATATATCCCACCTCCCATACCAAAATCGACAACGTTAGAATCTATGATATTATAACTGATGGTGGGCGAAGAATTGATGCAATATATGCCCCCGCCATTTTGAGAAATTACATAACACTTCTTTATTGTGAATCCTGTTATTAACGCTGTCGAATCCTCTCCACTTTCAAAAGTAACTACACTTCCTTTGTCGTCACCGTCAATTATTGTTTGTCTGATGTAAGCGGTATCATTGGTTACGAGGAAATGAGAAGCAACAACTACATTTTTGCCATTAAAATTGATGTTTTCCAAATAGATTCCTGGCGAAACCAGAATTGTATCTCCTGATATGGCATTATCAATACCTTCCTGGATAGTAGAATAGTCATTCGGAATGGTGATAGTGAAGCCAAATAGATTGCTTGAGAATAAAATGTGTGCAATCAAGCAGCTTGAAATTATTTTTTTCATAAACTGATTTTCACTATAGTTAAGACAATTTCTACAAATGTAAGTAGTTAAAAATGAACGAAATAGGACAAATTAAGGTGTTATTGGTACTTTTGACGGATATCTCTTCTGAAGCTGCCCGGAGAGGTACCTTGATGTTTCTTGAAAAATCTTCCAAAATAAGCAGGGTCTTCAAAATTTAGAGAGAATGCGATCTCATCTATTGTTTGATTGGAATGAAACAGCATTCTTTTAATTTCAAGAATCAATCTTTCATGGATCAATTCACTGGCAGTTTTACCGAGCACTTTCCCGGTGTTCTCATTTAAATGACCGGGAGATATAAAAAGCATTGCAGCGTAATCACTGACCTTATGCTTTTCAATAAAGTTTTTTTCAATAAGCTTATTAAAGTTCTTTACTAATTCGACATTTGAACTGGAGGTTGATTTGATCGCTTCTTCAGGTTCAAACAATCTATTTGCATTGATCAGAAAGATGTTCAGGTACGAACGCAGTATTTCTTCTTTGTTAAGATTTTCAGAAAAAAATTCAGCATTCATTTTATTTATTACATCAGAGAAAACATTGAATTGTGAAGCGCTAACTGAAAGTATAGGTTTGGAAGAATTATTATTGAAGAAAGGCAGATCAAAAAGTATATCCTTATTATTCAAATTCAAACTATAGAAATCAATGGTAAACATGATTACATATCCGTCAGAGTCGGCGGATCTTCTTACAAGATGGACTTGGCCCGGCGATATAAAATGCACAGAATTGGATTTGACGGGGAAGCTTTTAAAATCAATAAAGTGTTTCCCACTTCCTTTTGTGAAGCAGATGATCTCATAGTAATTATGTCTATGAGCTTTATCCGTATCATAAAGATTTTTTGGATTTTCTAATCTGCAAATTTCAAAAGGCAGACTTTTTTCAAAATCTTTATAAAAATCGTAGCTGGGAATAGGATTCTTTTCCACTTTTCAAATTGAATATTCAATGATGACCATTACAAACACCGAAAAAGTCCACACTCGTTGTAACGAGAGTGAGCGGGATTTATTTCGTTAGGTTAAGGTCTGAAACCATTAATTTAACTAAAAATCTGGTGGTTTGGAATTAGACGAAATAGCGCAAGGAATACCTAGGTTGCTGATATAGTTTTAAGGATCAAGGCAAGAGGATTCTGCTGTAATATACTATGGATAAAAGGAACGAGCTAGCATATTAGGCGGTCTTCTATACTCGTATTCAATCATCGTATTGTAGAAAAGTGTTACTTTAAATGTTAATAATCGTAATGCAAACGTTCAATGAATATGGCAAGGCTATGGCACGAAATTAGCCGTACATCTCGAATATAAAAACCTCAAGCTTGATAGCTATGAAAGCAATCAAATTTATCCTTACAATTTTACTGTTGAATGGAGTATTAACAATGAACGCTCAGATCCCAATGGATAACCTTGTTGGGCATTGGCCTTTTAATGGAAATGCAAACGATGAGAGCGGGAATAACAACGATGGAATAGTAAATGGAGCCACTTTATCAATTGATCGATTTGGGAATGAAAGCAGTGCTTATCATTTTGATGGGAGAGGTGATAACATATCCATACCTGATTTCAATGTTGAGTTCGATGAAATGACCTTATCTTTTTGGTTTAATACTTCCGACATTAACTTGAACCAAAGAATATTATCTCATAATTGGCCAACCGGGGCTTTCTCGACACATGTTCATCCATTGGCTGGCGTTAACGGACATATCGGTGCCGTAGTAATTGACAATATTCAGACCCATGTTTGGGATTCTAACACGGTTATTAAGAGTAACCGTTGGTACCATGTTGTTTTTATTTATCACCGGAGCAAATTGAAATTATATGTTGATAATAATCTTGTATCAACAAGAGCTAAACCGCATGGATTAAGAAAAATTTCTGCAGCATTGCTAATTGGAGGTAACGCAATTTATTTCAAGGGTATGATTGATGATATCCGAATCTATAAACGCACCTTAAATTCATCTGAAATAGCGAATTTGTACAGGGAACATGATGTTGATTTACCTACCATTGGGCTTGTTGCTTATTATCCTTTCAATGGCAATGCAAATGATGAGAGCGGTAATGGAAATCATGGTACCGTTCAAAATGCATCATTAACTACAGATAGATTCTCCAATCCAAACAGCGCCTATTATTTTGATGCTAAAGAATCGACTAGGATTTTTGCCGATATAAAAGATAGATATAAAAGCCTATCTGTAAGTATTTGGGTTTATCAGGAATTCGCTATCACTTATTGGCCTCGCATATTGGAGTTTGGAACACTTCCAATAATCGCCTCAGCTGGCAATCATCCGGTTTTTCTTAAAGAAGGCAGAAAAGGAGAAATTTATAGCCGGCCTGATTTTATTGAATCTTGTCAGCAAACGCCCGGCTATGGCAAATGGATACATATCGTTGTGATTCACGATCATGACCGGGGTTTTCACAAGATGTATATTGATGGCAAATTAGCTAAGCGTCGTTCTACATTAGATCATTTAAATCCGGTTAGCAGTATAATTAGTTTTGGAAATGGTCGCCACGTAAACAATAATCAGTTGGGATTTAAAGGAAAAATAGACGACATCCGAATATATGATCGCGCCTTAGAATCAAGTGAAGTAGCAGCATTATACCATGAGTTTACTCTAGAGTTAACTGGACATGGACTTATTGCTTATTATCCTTTCAATGGCAACGCAAATGATGAGAGCGGTAATAGCAGAGATGGATATGTAACCGGAGCTACTCTTGCCGTTGATAGGTTTGGAAATGCTAACAGTGCATACGCATTTGATGGGGTAGATGATTTTATTTATGCAAACGGTCTTCCAACCCTAGATACATTTACCATCTCACTTTGGGCTAACATTGCGCAAACCACTTTAGGAGGAGAACGGATTATTGATTATGGAGGCAGAAGAGGTCAATTTATGATGAACGATGGGGCAAAGACAGTAATGGTTTGGTATGCAGGCGATCAATACACGAATACTTACCTAATGAAGCTGGATACGTGGTGTAATCTTGTTCTTGTACTTGAGGGAAATGAAATTTCATTTTATGCGGATGCGGTTCTGATAGATAGGAAAACAATTAGAACTGGTGCTCTTCCGGAGGCTAGTTTATATATAGGAAGTGAAAACGGTATTCAATATTATTTTCCCGGGTTGATTGATGACATCCGCATCTATGATCGCCCCTTAAATTCAAGAGAAATAACAGAATTATACTACGAATTTAGTGTTGCTTTACCCACAAATAGCCTGGTAGCCCATTACCCATTCAATGGCAACGCCAATGATGAAAGCGGGAATAAATACAATGGTAAAGTGCATGGTCCTGTGCCAACGACAGACCGATTCGGAGCTGCAAACAGTGCTTATCTCTTTGATGGAAAGGACGATTATATGGATATGGGCGATCCCGTAGGCGGTGAATTTGATTTTGATCTAACTCAAAGTTTTAGTCTTGTTGCCTGGGTCAAATTGTCTTCTGCACCGGAGCAAACGATCTTTTTTAAAAGAAGAATGATACGAGGTACTCATCTTGAAGGTTATCTTCTTCGTTTGACAGATAATGGAATTGTCAATTTTGAGATTGAAGATACCAGAGGGTCAATTTCATACTGTCTTAGCAGTACTTCAATCGATGACAATCAATGGCATTTAATTGTGGCCATAAGAGACGTTGCAAATGATGAAATGAGAATTTACATTGATGGTGTACAAGATGGTGCCCCAATCGTTGATAATTCTTCCACAACTCTAGCCAACACGGCTAGTTTTCTGATAGGAAAAAATTCTTATTATGGACTTTCTCCGAAGGGTTTAGTTGATGATATAAAGGTGTATAACCGGGCGTTAAATGATGCAGAGATCCAAAGTATGTATGAGCCTACTAGCGTTGATTTGAACGCACTTGTAAAATATAAGAGTGACAAAAGAATAATTGAGTGGAAGATCAAAGGAAAATTTGAGAAAACGAAAGACTATAAGAAAAGAACCGGTACAAAAAATGCGACTCAAAAATACGAGGAGATCACCTATGAAGTAATACAAGAATTAGCAATTAAATATATTGACTGGCGTAATATTATATGGGATTACGATGCTGATCAGGAGGCTTATACGGTGACCTTCAGCGATTTCGATAAGATCAATATCCCGGTGCGGGTTAGGTTTGCTAAAAGGATTGATCCGCACATCTCTTCATTTAAGTACAAAAATCCGGTTTTTAAACTCACCAATGGCAGGTTTATGATTAAATCATTATTGATCAAACCGCCCGGATGGAGGAGAATCGTATATAGGAGTGATACATAACTTAAACTCCTTAGCGACGACGCTACGGAGCGGTGGGGATGGGAGATTCAACAATAATCTCTGAAACAATGTTAATTTGCCCGCCAGTGACCAATCTCACAATTCGGGGGAGGTCCAACTTCACAACTTCCGATATGGATCTCAGTCCAACATTTCACAGACGAAATTCTCTTGTAAAATTCATTACGGACATAAGATCTTTCGGTATAAGACCTTTCGGCACCTCCTGCGCATTCGTAAAAAGATTTACCGGAAAATTGAGCATCGATGAAAAAAACAACACAACCTTGATGAACTTCGAGAATAATTACTTTGTTGTCATAGTTCCAGCCCGGATTTGAAAGGTCGGCCGCGTTATCATATCCGATGAACTTTGGTGAATTATCACTATACAAAGTGTAATTCCTATTGTCCCCTGCAGAAAAGTTTGAGATGCGATACATATTGAGTGCATGCCTTTTTATTTGGTCTCCCTCTACGTGGTAGTCAACTATGAGATCTTGATGGCTTATACCATTTCTACTTACACCTCCGATATACTTACCTTCATCATCATACAGGTAAACAAAATGATTACCATCGTCGAAGGTAGTTATCACAGTTTTAGTTTGGTCAAGGTGTATCAGTGTCGTCTTTTCATCGATAACATCTTGCGCGTTCACTGAGACGAATAGCATGGAAAGTCCTATAAGCATCAAGATTTTCATTTGTTATTGTGTTTAATTAAGGTCTACTTCCGATTAGGGTGTTTTTTAGGCAGATTCCCACCATTAATTTATGAAAGGTAATTCAGTTCCGGATCAAAAATAAATTCACTTTTTGAGAACAGGTATTAAAATTTTCTCGGCTGAAGGTACAAACTTAATGCCAATTATATAGCGATAATAAGTAATGCATTGAATTAAGAAAAGCCACCTCCGTGCCGTCCTCCTTGAATTGTCCATGGCCCGTAGCAGCGCTCTTGTCCCTGTACGACTTCGGACAGTTGAGGAGCAACACACTGACTTATTACAACATCCTACGATGCAAGAAGTAGGGTATGACTTGATCGTGGAATTGGCCGGTGGGATTGACTACAGCAATAATTGATACCAATGCTTTAATGGCTGTGCTCAGAATGTAAATGTGGAGTGGAGGGTACCTTACTAAAGTCTAAACGCTGTAATTCGAAAGTGGTGATAAAAGACTTGTCCTCTACAATCAGATACGCCTGATCCATTTCAATGTTTTTAAATACCTGTTGCTTACCTGTAGCAGGCCAGAATATTTCGATGCTGCTGATCTCAACAGCATCGCCAAGTCCGATCTCCTGTCTGAGTGAAGATGATCCAAAACTTCCGCCGGTTGTGACGGTGTTATATATTGATCTTTCTCCTTTAACAGTTTGAATCACAATTTTTATTCGGACACCAATCGCATCCCGGTTAGATTGCACCCCTTGCAGGAAAAGTGTGATCCAGTGATTTTCTGAGCCCGGATTCTCGAAAAGAGCATTTTGGTACACGTCTCCTTCTATTGCTCCACCCATCACAGCATATATATCCTGATCGCCATCATTATCCAGATCTCCAAATCCAATAGCATGTCCTTTCTGTAATTGGCCGGTGCCTGTCGCAGTAGTAACATTTTGAAAGAATTTTCCGTTTACGTTTCTAAACATAACGTTTGGGACGATAGACTGGATATCCGGTTCACCCGTACCGAGGTAAATATCGAGCCATCCATCGTTATCAATGTCACCGAAGTTAGACCCCATTGTATAATATGGCCCATCCAGATGTGCTTCTTTTGCAATATCAGTAAAGCTTCCATCACCATTATTCATATAGAGGCGTGGGGTCTCTGCTTCATAAGGCAGGTCTAAATAATGTGCTATTACATCTTCTGTAATGTGTCCGAAGCGTGTAACATCAAAACCTGAAACGAAAATATCTTCCCAGCCATCGTTATTAAAATCAAAAAACCAGCATGGAAAACTATATTTTGGTTCCTGTATGTTTGCCATTCGGCTAACATTAGAAAATGTGGGAATGTTATTCGCACCGGGGCCATTATTTCTTAACAAAATATTATCATCCGTTAAACAAGACAGATAAATATCCATGAAGCCATCATTATCAAAGTCACCCGCTGCTACTCCCTTTACCGAGGAATAAATATCAATTCCGGCTGTATTTGCCACGTTGGTGAACGTGCCATCTTTGTTATTAATGTAAAATTCACAGGGATAAGATCCTCCTTTGCTTCTGGTACCGCTATAAAAATCAAATCCTTGAGAAAGTGTTTCGGCTCCAATGAAGAGGTCGAGCCATCCGTCGTTATTGAAGTCGGCCCAACAAGCGGTTTGCGTAGGCTGAAAAGAAAGAAGTCCGGCTTCTTCGGTCACGTCCGAAAATGTTCCATCGCCATTGTTGTGTAACAAGGAGTTGGGATGTTGGCCGTAAGTGTTAAGCCATCCTCCGCGAAGTATAAGCACATCCCTGTAACCATCGTTGTCATAATCGGCATGGACCATATTTAGACCGCTTGTTAAGCCAAGCAGTCCGGCTTCTTTGGTTTTCTCAGTAAATGTGCCATCCGAACTACTCATGAACAGGCGAATTTGGTGATCAATGCCCCAGGAAGAAGCCATGATATCAAGCAGCCCATCGTTATTGAAATCTTCAACAGCGCATCCTCCGGAGAGCTCTCGTACATCGAGCCCGAGCCGGGCAGCAATATCGTTGAACTTTGGCATCTCGGCATCCGAATAAAATGACTTGGGAGGAATGAGCCATTTTTTTGGTACCTCTTGCGGATAATTACCGACAGTCATATAAGCCACATTAAGCAACCAGCGAGAGCCTAGCTCGTCTGGATATTGTTCAAGGATCTCAGTAAAATAATTGATCGCGTTACGCGAAGGTTCCTGGATTTGATGGACACCTCCACCGGTGATCGGGAGCAGGCAGGATTCTGCAGAATGATAAGCGATACAATTTTGCTGCTCACCCAACCGCAAATAGCCTAATGCAATGATCCTTTTCAATTTGAAAATATTATCAACTCCCGCATACCGGCTGTTTTGTTCAAAGAACTCCAGAAGGCTCGATAATTCATCCAGTGCTTCTGAGGTATGCCCTGCACCAAGAAGTTCATAGGCATATTTGAATCTGTATTCTACCTGCTCCGACCCGGAGGCTTCTTGAGCTTGCTTGTTATACATTTCTGCACGTAAACTATTTGAATACACATAATGTTTGGCTATCGAATCAATTCCCAGTTCTTTCAGCATCTGCACCATTTTCTTCGTACCGTCCAGGCTTGAACTCTCACTAATGGTTGGCTGTTCTTTCTCACTGTTTCCGTTATCACAAGAGATAGCCAGGCATATGGCACACAGTGCCATTATACTGTATATCCAAAACCGAGTAATAGTTCTATGTTTTTTGTGACGCATAAGTCAGTAAGTGAAATTACAATATTATTTCCTTCATAACTGTTGCATATGTTTGTAGTGCGCACCATATTCCTCTAACTGCACAACGATTTGGGGGAGCTAACAGAGATACATTTATCTCATTAACTAACTATTAAAGCTGTTATAACGCACGAATTTGATTGTAATATTGTTTGGGAAAGGTATGGGACTAATAAGAAAACATACTCTATTAATTGCCGGAGCAATAATTGGCGGCGTTGGGGGATTACTTTATTGGAAATATGTGGGCTGCGTTAGCGGACATTGCGCAATATGGTCTAGCTCGGGATTAAGCGCTTTTTATGGCATATTTTTAGGCTCGATAGGAGGGTGGTCAATAAAAGATGCGATTGCTATTCATAAGGAGAAGAAAAACAAACCACCCGACGAAGAGCGCTAATGGCAAACCTGGAGAGAGCTTTATCTGAAAATGTGGAGGGCAATTTTTTTGTCGACAGCTCCTGCATCAACTGCGGAGTGAGCCGGCACTATGCTCCTGAACTGTTCGGCGACACGGGAAGATATTCGTTTGTTAAAAAACAACCTCAAAATGAAAGGGAGGTGCTTGAGGCACAGCAAGCACTTCTGGCTTGTCCGGTTGCTTCGATTGGAACAAAGGAAAAACTGAATTTAACATCCGCTATAGATTCCTTTCCGATTCGAATGGCAGAAGGCGTTTATCTCAACGGTTTCAATCACCGAAATTCTTATGGTGCTCATAGCTACTTCGTCAAGTCTGATAAAGGAAATTGGTTAATCGATTCTCCTCGTTTTATACCGCATCTGGTCAAAAAATTTGAGGAGATGGGCGGAATTCGTTACATATTTTTATCTCATAGAGATGATGTATGCGATGCTGAGCGTTACGCGGGGCATTTCGGGTCTACAAGAATTATTCATCAACTGGAATTAGATGCACAGCCAGACGCCGAGATGGTTCTTGAAGGGGAGGAGACTCAGCGGATCGATTCCGCTGAAATTCATTTTACACCCGGGCATACCCAAGGGCATCTGGTAATGCTATGGAACAAAAAATATTTATTCACCGGCGATCACTTTGCCTGGAAATCAGATATAAATATGTTTGGTTCCTTCAGGAATGCTTGCTGGTATTCCTGGCAAAAGCAAATCGAATCGGTTCAGTTAATGGAGGCATTCGAAGAAGTAGAATGGGTTTTCCCAGGACATGGGAAATGGGGAAGGGTGAGTGCGAAACAGTTTCCGGAAATTATCAGAGAATCTGTAAAATGGATGATTAATGTTAAATAGGTTTCACCTACCGCTCTTGGTATAAAAATATTCCTGTGCCGGAAGAGAAATGTTCACTTGAATAAAATTCATTGAATTATGAATTTTCCATAAGACAATAATCTGTCATTCTTAGCTAAAACCCGAATTAAATAAATACCGGTTTCATAATCTTGCCTGTAGATAGTTAATTCACTGGAATTAATGTCAGAATACTCTTTTACCAGTCTTCCCAGAATATCATAAACCTTGCATTTTGTTGCTGCATTAGCCGGATTATTAAACCGTAATATTGAAAATTCTACTACCGGATTAGGGAAAAGACTATACGTTGAGCTTGGATATTCCAGAATAAATGAGGTAGTATCTATGTTTGAAAAAACTATAGAATCTCCCCAGGTTTCTATACCCTTTTTAAAATATACCAGCGAATCTAAAATTAAGTCATATGAAAAGCCAGCAGGTACAAAATGAACATTTAAATAAACATCACCCAATCCTTCAACGAAATTTTCCCAGATACCAAGTGTGGGTATATCATCTATATTCAAACAATTTATCGAAGTATAGTAGTATCCATTGACAGGTATAAATTTCTTTTGAACGCGACCATTATAGATACTGGAGTCCTCTATTACCACGTAGGCTCCGCTAAAACTATGAAAAGCTTCGAATGGAAGTAAATCAACCTTGTTGGTCTTGACCAGGTTGATCACGGTTGTATCTCTATAGTTAGCATATACAAAAGAATCCGTATGATCACTAGCAAGATGCTTTTTCAAAGACTGAATTGAATCTATGTAGATAATGCTATCCGGTGTTGCAATCTTATTCAAGATAGTTTTCTTGAGATATAAAGTATAATTCACATGAAGTGGAGCGCTTAGATAATACCTTCTAATTTTATAGTGAAACTCATCTCCGGGGTCAAAATCAAATATGTCAGTATTTTTTATAGCATAAGCACCTTGTTTGGTCTCATAAATCCCTGCTAGCTCATAGCTTATTATTTGATCAGGGAATTTTTTAAAATTTAATGCAGATGTCAATCCATAACTTTTGCTAAGCCGGATGGTTTGCCCATTTATCGCATTTGGAATCAAATTATTAAGGCTATCCCTGGCATTGAAGGTTAAGGTTTTTATTGAATCTATGATCCCAAGAACTTTTGCTGTGTCAATATTGGTTATCTCGCTTTCGATGAAATTGCCTCCTCCAAGTTCAAAGGCTCTCCATTTAGCATTCACGGTTCCTTTTGATTGGATTTTTATTGAATCATTCTCTTCATTGATGAAAATATATTCGCCGTCAATCTTTTTAATCACTTCACTTCCAAGCCACGATACATATTTTGCATCGACGCATGTACCACCAATAACTCCAATTGTATTGGCAAGGCTATCCATATCGACATGTCGATAATTGTAATAACTGGTATCAAAACCAAAAGCTTTGAAAGAGTCAATATGAATGCAATACAAACTTCCAACAGAATCCGAATAGCAGGTTTCATAGGAAGGAATGAGTACTCGATAATCCTGGCCTTTGGCTATCGTACCGAGCAGAAGAACTCCAATAAAAAAACAGGAAAATCTAATATTAAACATGTACGCTCTCTGAATAAATTACTGTATTGGTTCCAACAAAAGTGAAATAGATCAGAGTATAGTTATCCGATCCATTTATTAAATAGACAAGTTACATATTTTCCTTCTGAGTTACTGAAGTTAGATTAATGAAATATAGCCTCTTGCTGGTACAAGTATTCTTATCGTTGCCTACCGGCTTTACTTCGAAAAAGCGTATCAAAGTGGAAGCAGGCAGAGATTCTTGGAGGCGATGTGT
>JACZTA010000073.1 GCA_022573915.1 Bacteroidota bacterium
GCGTTGTATTATGTACGTGAATGGAAAATATTGGGGTATTTATACGATCAGGGAGAAAGTAGATGACCCGGACTTTATGAAGTACTATTATGGTCAAAATAAATATAACATAGAATTCCTCATGATCTGGGGGAACACCTGGATCGAGTATGGCGGTTCCCAGACACTTAACGAATGGCGTGACTTTCAAAATTTTATCGTTACTAATGACATGAGCGATCCTGAAACATACCAGACCGTTGTGGACAAATTTGACTTTAAAAGCTTGATCGACTATGTGCTTATCAATGAATACGTGGTATGTTCCGATTGGTTGAATTGGAACACCGGCTGGTGGAGGGGATTGGATTCGACAGGCCTGCATCAAAAATGGGGTTATATATTATGGGATGATGATGCGACTTTCGGGCATTATATAAATTACTCGTGGGTACCTGATAGAAGCCCGTATGGTGATCCTTGTTTTGCGGAAGGTATGTGGCAAGCAGATACAGAAGGCCATATAGATATACTCAATAAGTTAAGGGAAAACTCTGAGTTTGAGCAATATTATATCTCCCGCTATATCGATCTTTACAATACCGCATTTAGTTGTGATTTCGTGATATCGCTATTAGATAGTCTTGCAGAAGTGATTAGGCCTGAAATGACACAGCATACAGATAAATGGGGAGGCTCTCTCATGGAGTGGGAAGATAATATTACAAAGCTCAGAACATTTGTGACCGAAAGATGCGAATTTTATCCCAGCGGGCTCAACGATTGCTATACATTAACCGGCCCTTATCCGTTTTTGGTTTCTACTGATCCTGTGGATGTTGGAGAGATCCAACTTAACTCGTTAAGATTAAAAGAGTTTCCATTTGAAGGAAGTTATTTCAGCGGTGTAGATATTAAGCTGGAGATCTTCAATACGGATTCAACCTACGTGTTTGATCATTGGAAAAGCACGCATACACCTACCCCTAATAGCTCTTCGAAGAGCATTGTGCTCAACATAGATACAATTGTGCTCAACATAAATAGAGGAGATACTGTGACTGCAGTATTTAAAAAGATAAAGATTATTGAAAATTTTGACCTTTCAGCCAGGGCATATCCTAATCCATTCGACGGTAGTACGAAACTTGTTTATACCGTACCTGAAGTTATGGATGTATCAATAAATATATATAATATTTTAGGTCAGAACATTGATTTTCTTAGTCTGGATAAAAAGACGCACCAGCCGGGTAGATATGAATTAGATATTAATGCTGATGATCTGGGGATGTTGAGAGGTATTTATTTTGTCAAGTTCAGAGCCGGAGATTTTAGTAAGGTTATCAAGATCATGAGAAACTGATCTGCCTAAAGCACAGAGACTCTCTACTCCGCTTATACTTAATCGTAAACAGAGGCGTAATGGCACAATTGAGTAAGAAGACATTTAAATTTCTTTCCGACCTGCGGAAGAATAACAACAGAGAATGGTTTGATAAGAATAAAGACGCATATCTGGAAGCAAAGGCTGATTTCGAGAATTTCATGGAAGCAGTACTCCAGGATCTTGCAAAGTTCGATAAGGATATGGTGGGCCTGGAGGTCAAAAAGAGCACATTCAGGATATATAAGGATGTGAGATTCTCAAAAGATAAAACCCCTTATAAAACGAGCATGTCTGCAGTATTTGTAGGGGGAGGAAAGAAGAACCATGATAGCCGGTCCGGGTACTATATCCATGTTGAACCAGGCAATTCATTCATCGCCGGTGGTGCTAACATGCCACCTTCACCCTGGATGGGTTATATACGGGAACAGATCGACAAAAGAGCGGGCGATCTTAGAAAAATTATTGCCAACAAGACATTTAAATCTTATTACGGGAGTATAACGGGAGAGAAATTAAAGACTGCACCTAAAGGATATCCTAAAGACCATCCCGATGTCGATCTTTTGCAATATAAAAGCTTGCTTGCGGTGAATAAAATACCTGATAAAGATGTACTCTCACCCAAATTTCACGACCATATTATCAGTGCTTCAAAGGCGTTGGTACCATTCAACGAGTTCCTGAATCAGGGATAAGAGCGCTTGTGTATGTGAAGGCATGAGACTGAGTATGGATTGAGTTTGGCCTTGCCCGCGCATCTTAGCTGCGCAAGTTTTTATAAAGTTTTATTTTAACGGAACCAAATAGCCATGTAGCCATGCAGCCATTTGGCAATGTATAATGTAGATTGTATAATGTACAATGTAAATTAAAACGCGACAGGAGACCGAAGACAGGAGACGATGAACATTGAACTATTCCCTCATTCACTCTTTCATCTTTCAGATCGAGTATAAATAAAAGTTATAAAATTGTACGTACTAGATATGATAATTGAAATTCGGCGTTTGATATTCAACTTGTAATAATTTAATAATAAACCCATGATCGATTCGATTAATTTAAGAAGTAAACTTCTTTCGCTCGCACTAATATTCAGTGCTTCTCTTTGCTACGGGCAATGGTTTAGTAAAGTATGACGGCACTGATTGGATCACATATAAAGCAACGGATCTTAATTCTCCATATTACGGTACTATTGCAATGGATTTTGATAATGACGGTAACCTTTGGATTATCACCTATTACGGGTTAGCCAAATTTGATGGTGTACATTGGAGTACCTGGGATCTTACACATCTAGGCACCTATGCTAATCAGGTCCAAGGAATGGATATCGATAGTGATGACAATATTTGGTTGACGAGCAGAGTTGGTTTGGTTAAGTTTGATGGCGACAGTATCTGGCAGGTTTATGATTCCACTGATTCAGGTTTGCCCTTGAGTGGAGGCCGAAATGTTTATATCGATCAGTCCGACAATGTTTGGGTAAGTTGCCTTAGTAATCATTTTGGCGGGTTAGTAAAATTTGACGGTATTAATTGGACATTATATGATACTTATAATTCAGGTATTTCAGAAAATAATATAGGTGACGTAGTGGTTGACAAGAATAATTGTGCATGGATCGCCACCATGGGAGGATTTCTATCAGTTTATTGTTGTGTGCAACCTACATTTAGTTTACCGGAGGATGCCGTAATATGCGATGATATCCCAATAACTCTGGATGCCGGTAATTCGTCTAATTCCTATTTATGGGTTACAGGCGATACCACTCAAAGTATCATAGTTTATGAGAAGGGTTCATATTGGGTAAAAATTGGTCTCGAAGATTGTACAATCAAAAAATCGATCGAGGTTTATAAGGATACCTGTGATAGACAAGTTACTGTTGAAGAAAATAATATTATTAATTTTTCAAAAATGTCGGTCCCGAATGCTTTTACTCCTAATGGTGACGGCCTTAACGATTATTTTAACATAAATACTCAGGATTTATCTCATGCTCATATGTTGATTTTTAATAGAAGCGGTTTAAAAATATTTGAGACTTTTGATCTATCCAGAGGTTGGGATGGTTCTTATCAAGGCCAACCCTTGTCTACAGGTACTTATATGTACATCATTGAATATGAATATTTAGATCACGAAAACGAACAAATTCTCGGAACAGTCACTCTCCTTCGATAATTTACGCTTCTTGATAACATAATTCTATTGCATTGGAAATGGGAGAGCTGACAGTCTTCCTTAAGGAAGACTATTTACAACGCCATAAAGCACTTCATCTTGTTGGGTTTAGTCATGGCCATGCCTTGCATCTGCAACATTATCTAATCTCTCATAATCTGCGTTTCAGACGGATTCGCACTAATATGGTACACAAATTGCGTAGCTTTAAATTTGACTCCCAAAGCATTTAAATAAGAAAACATGAAATATCTATTAATTGCATTTGTAATTACCATTTCTAGCGCGTTCACCCTTGTTGTTACTACGAATCATGTCGAAACATTTAGTATAGACGCTGAAAAATCTAAGGTATTTTGGACAGGAACCAGAATCAGTGGTTCTCATTCAGGAACCATCAATATAAAGAAGGGAACAGTTTCTATTCAACACAATGTGGTGGTATCTGCAAATATTATCATCGATATGACCACGATCGAAGAGGGAAAAAACAATGAACGATTAGAAGGTCATTTGAGATCCGATGACTTTTTCAATATTAAGGAATTTCCTGAAGCCTCTCTCATAACTAAGAAATTTGTTCCCATTAAAGATGCAGGTGTGGGAGAAAATAATTATGAGGTTACGGCGGATTTAACGATCAGGGGCCTGACGAGTGAGATTAAATTCCCGGTAAGTATATATCAAAGTAAAGGGATTTGGGTTATGGAAGGCAGCCTTATATTTGACAGGTCAAAATATAATATCCGTTTTGGTTCAACATCGTTTTTTGAGGGTCTGGGTGACAAGGCCATTAGCAATGATGTTGTATTGAGATTTTCTGTAATTACGCACAAGACTCTTGTCGAGGAGAATAACAGCGAGAATTAAAGGCAATTGTTATCTTATAAATAAAAGGGGAGCTCTAATTGAGACTTCCCTTTTTTATTCCATAATTCAAACCTGCAAGAGCGCAGAGGATAAGATGGTAAGGCGCATGAATGCAACATGGCTCAACAAACAGCCATGCAACCATGCAGCCATTTCTCCTGCTAACAAGCAAACAATCAAGAGTTATCGAAACACTTTCTAAAAAGTTTTGAATTTCTGTAAAAATTTGGAACTTTGTTATAACAATAGACGTTTGAACATATATGCGTATCGAACAAGAAATAAAACAGAGGAAATTCACAAGCGATTACCAGCGTGCTATCATCAATATTATGTATACAAGCAACTGGTTTAATGAGAATTTCAAGGGAGTTATGAGCAGATTTGATATCACATCGCAGCAATATAATGTACTGCGCATACTCAAGGGAAGATATCCTGATAAATGTGCATCTCATGAAATTAAAGAGGTTATGTTGGATAAAAGTCCGGATCTGACCAGGTTAATGGATCGATTGATAGAAAAAGGATTCGTGAAAAGAGAGGTTTGTGAAGAGAATAGAAGAAAAATGGATATCGTGATTACTAAGAAAGGCATGAATCTTGTAGATTCTGTTTCACCTTCGCTTAAAGAGTTTGAAAATAAATTTAAAAAGAAAATTTCTTCGAAAGAAGCAGTTGAGCTGAGCAAAATTCTAGACAAAATGCGAGGCTAATATTTTTTTACCATAATATTTGTTCAAACAAATGTTGTTTAACTAACAATTTAACATTTTTTAACAGTTTAAATCAAAAATCATGAAATATTTAATAATTGCATTCGTAATGGTTATCGGTAGTGCTTTTACTTTAGCGCCTACTAATAACACGGTTCAGACTTACACAATTGACATTGAAAATTCGAAAGTTTTCTGGACAGGTAAAAAAATTGGTGGTTCACATACCGGAACGATAGACATAAAACTTGGTACTATCATAGTCCAGGACAATTCTGTTGTCAGTACCTCTTTAATTATTGATATGAAAACCATTAAAGATGAGGACGGTAACCAAAAACTGGAAGGTCATTTGAGATCTGATGATTTTTTCTCAGTGAAAAACTTTCCGGAAGCATCATTGGTAACTAAAAGATTTATAGAGATCCCGGGAACAGGTGTTGGTGAAAATAATTATAATGTACTTGCCGATCTAACGATTAAGGGTATTACAAATGAGGTTAGTTTTCCTGTAAGGATATATGAAAGAAGGGGAATATTGGTTGTGGAAGGAGGTCTTACCTTTGACCGGTCAAAATATGGGGTAAGGTTTGGTTCAACCTCGTTTTTTGATAATCTTGGAAATCACGCGATAAGTAATGATGTGGAATTAAGATTTTCTCTATTAGCGAACAAAAAAACAGTTAATTAACCACTGTTGTAAAGTTCTAGTGAGAATTAAATAAAAAGGGGATGCTGTAAAAAGCTTCCCCTTTTTTAAATGAAAATGACGCTATGCCGGATCGTTCGTTTAATCCGGATCTATGATATCTTAATTAACCATCTTGTTATACTACTCTCTTGTAAGTTTAATCTTGTGCAATCTTTTGATCAAAATAACCTTGCTTAATCACCGTTTATTGGGTAGGAGTTATGTTGTGTTCAACTACGATCTATTGTCTCAATAGAGATTACGTATATCCCATAAAGGTTCATGTTTGAACAGGCAGGAATCGTTATGGTCGACCAGTATTTACCACCATCATTTGTTCGTAATAAGGAGTCATTAGAACCCGGCGAAAATCCATTATGTTGGGATGAAAAGGAGTTCTTGGTCAAACTTGAGGAGGGTAGGGTTTTCACCAGAATCCAGGTTTGAGCACAAAGTGTGAAACCTGCAAGGAGGAGACCGGTGATTATTAAAAACTGCTTCATAATTATTGATTTTAGTTCATTTGCAAATGTAGAACCTGCCCTCCTAAGATATTCTCAATGATAACTTAAATAATTCTTAAATGATCATATGAAGGACGCCAATTGGTGTAAAAAGCGGTAGATTTGCTCTGATGAACATTGAAAAAAGGAAAATAAAAAACATCTCCTTTATTGTGTTGGTGGTCATCGGACTGTTGATGGTGCAGTTCATTTGGCTTCGGAATTCTGTACAAACTGCCGAACGCGAGTTTGATAAGGATATTCTCACGAGTATGGGAAATATTGCTGAAAAAGTGGAAGCAGATGCGGTTTGTTTTGAAATGTTTTCTCAGCAGGTCATCGGCAAAGGACAGGATTTCTTCCTGCTTGCTCCGCAAATGAGCGGCGATACTACAATCCTCGATACGGTCGAAACTTATTATTGGGAAGCATTGGGTACAGACACTATATATAACTACAAGAAATTCTCTTTTTCCGCTCCCGTATCAGTTAATATCAATCTCACCGTAAATTACCTGCATGATAACTCTTTGTTGAGTTCTGACAGTTTGAACAAGATGGAACAGCACATTGCCAACATTTTTGAGAATTCCTTGGTCTTACGTGATAATAATTTGGAATATAAGGTGCTGGATACATTTTTTCTGGAAGCAGCAATTGGAATAGAATTTGAGTCGCTTGGGAAGCAATTCACTTATAAATATGCAGTCTATGATCCTGTAGAGCAGGAGGTGCTGAACTCTTCAGATTGGGTAGCAAACGCTAATATTATTGAGGCAGGTTATAACATGGGGCTTTATTCTGAGGATAAATTCATGACTCCTTTGCAATTGTATATCTGGTTTCCTCAAAAAAGATGGGGCTTATTCCAGGCATTTCTTCCCCTTACTTTTGCATTTTTAATCCTGATTGCCAGCTTGGCAATTTTTATGAGTCTCTCATTCCGCTCTGTGGCACATCATAGAAAACTGGCTCAACTCAAGATTGATCTGGTCAATAATATGACGCATGAATTTAATACTCCTATCGCCAACATCTCGCTCGCGTTAGATACTTTGAAAAATAAAAATAGAAAGAAAGGATCATTAGCACCGGATAAGATCCTTGAAATCATTGGTTATGAAAATGGCAGATTGATGGACAATGTAGAAAAGGTGATGAAAGTAAGTTTGATAGAAAACAACAATCTTAATTTAAGCGAAACTTTGGTAGATATGCATCAGCTTATTGAAGAAGTATTAAAGCGTATCGAATTGAGCCTACTTAATAAAGGAGGAAAGGTTCGCACCTTGTTAAAAGCTACAAACAGTAAGATACTTGGAGATCGGATCCATTTGAGTAATGTACTCTACAATCTCCTTGACAACACGATTAAATATTCAAAGCAGGGTGTACAAATCCTGATAGAAACGTATAATTCGCATCGAGAGCTCAGACTTTTGATCAAGGATAATGGTATAGGTATGGCTACGTCTGACCTTCCTTATATCTTTGACAAATTTTATCGTATCAATGAATCCAACAGGCATGACATAAAAGGTTTTGGACTGGGATTACACTATGTAAAAAATATTGTGAACGCACATAAAGGAGGAATTGATGTCAGCAGTAAAAAAGGGGAAGGAACCACATTCCGAATCAAACTACCAAATAATGAATGAAAGTGGCGCGAGTTTATTAATAGTAGAGGATGACCCTCACATGGGAATGCTGTTGCAGGAGAATCTGAAGATGGCAGGTTTCCGCACCATTTTGGCCAAGGATGGCATGGAAGGAATAAGTAAATACAGGGAAGGAGACTTTGATCTCTGCCTTCTGGACATTATGCTGCCGAAGAAAGACGGCATGGAGGTGGCTGAAGATATCCGCGTCATCAATCCGCAGATGCCATTTATTTTTATCACTGCACGCACCATGAGCGTTGACCGGATTAAAGGATTCAAGGTAGGTTGCGACGATTATATTACCAAACCGTTTGAATTGGAAGAGCTGATACTTAGGGTAAAGGCGGTGCTTAACAGAACCCACGGCCCTATACACCAGGGAATCGAGCAAATGATGCTGGGAAAATTCGAGTTTAACCTGACGGAACGTTTACTTTCATTAAAGAACAAGGTGATCACTTTAAGTACAAAAGAAGCGCAATTGCTTTGGCTTTTAGCTATCAATAGCAACGAAGCAGTATCCAGGCACGATATGCTTCGCCACGTGTGGGGCACCGATAATTATTTTGTCTCTAAAAGCATGGATGTATACCTCACTAAGGTGCGGAAATATCTTAAATCCGACCCAAATATTACACTCAAGAATATTCATGGATATGGATATAAACTTGAAGTCGTATAGTGATTGTTCTTTCTCCCTGTAAATCAAACGTCACTAATCAGATGCACATTTATTACCCAATGACCTTTCAATTAGCGATTAGCCTGCCTGCCGGCAGGCAGGTGATATTTGATTAGTGATAATTGATTTTGTCACGATCAAGAGCTGATATTCTTTGTCAGCCTTTACTTTCTAAAGTACGTATTGTCTTTACGAAAATGGATATTAATTCATTACTCTCATTCAGTGCAAGCTTTATATCATCTGCTGAATTATGAATTATTGCCTCATTAATAATCTTCAAATTGTTAAAACTCTCGCGTAGTTCTTTTAATACTAACTTTATCTTGTGGGTAAAATCTCTTCGCGATTCTCCACCAAGTGCTTCACCATAATTCAAACTAACCGAGGTCCCAGACCTAATTAGTTGACTTGCCAAATGATTACTTGCTCGATTAGTAGGAAGCTTATTCGTAATTCTTATTATTAATATTGAATACTTAATAAGTCTATTTTCTAATTCAAACTTTTTCATTCAGCCTCAAACTTCCTACATAGTTAGTTGTAAATCAAGTGTAATTTATTAGTCGTTGTTTTGTTAATATTAAATAAATCGAAAATCACTAATCACTAGCCACACATCACTAATCAGATGCACATTTATTACCTGGAGTTGCTCCTTTTTGATGGATTGGGAAGAATGATGAGTCGGCGAGTACTGGATAATAACCTGGGCAGGGTGTCTTTTAAGACGAATGCTGGACCGGGTATT
The DNA here is from genome assembly GCA_022573915.1 of Bacteroidota bacterium. GTDB lineage: Bacteria > Bacteroidota > Bacteroidia > Chitinophagales > JACZTA01 > JACZTA01. Next base: position 9,443 of record JACZTA010000073.1, read on the forward strand.
TATTTTATCGCGCTGATAAAGAACGAAAGCATTGTTTTAAGCAAAAAAGTATCGGTATTCTAGAAATTCAAAACTCAAGTCCAGGATCGAGTGCCTACAATTTGGTGACTATCTTTAAATTCGATCTGATCTATAGTTTGTGTTTCACCACAGCACTTTTTAGGTCAAACTCTTCGATCTTTTCTCTTATCGCAATACCCGGATCAACCGGAGCATCAGGCTTTGGCGGCATATAGGCAGAAGGGTCTTTAGGTTTAGGGCCTTTAGATAAGCTCACCCATAACTCATTGTCCTTCGTTATCAATATATCATTTACTTTTTTATAAAGTATTCCCGAGTTTGATGGATTGAATACCATGTAACCCACACCATCAGCCCTGATGAGGCCTTTTTTATCCGTGCCTATCCAAACATTGTCATCCTGATCAACGGCTAAGGCATTAACCATGAAATATGAAACCTGATCGTTAAGTTTCTTAATAATCTCCCAACTATTACCATCATAGATTGCAAGTCCGCCTTGTGTACCAAACCAAATATGCCCTTTGCTATCCTCAACCATATCGATCACATTATTGTTGGGTAAGTTTTTCATCTTTTTATTAAAAACAGTCCATGTTTTACCGTCATACTTCACCACTCCTTTATTGGTACCTATCCAGATATTTCCTTTGCTGTCTTCAAAACAATTGTAGACAAAGTTACCGGGCAAGCCAACCGATTTCTTTGTATGTTGTTCCCACTTTTTACCGTCGAATGTGATCACGCCTGTATGACTACCCATCCAAACTTTACCGTTTTTATCGCATATCATCCCCTGAATTGCATTGACCGGTAAATCGGAATTACTTTTTGTATAAGATCTAAGGACATCTCCTTCCAATTTTTTTACACCTTTTGTTCTTGATCCTGCCCAGATATCGTCATCCTCACTAATCGCCAGAGAATAAAGCATATCACCTAGTATTCCGGTTTTAGTTGAATTATAAAAACTCCATTTGTCCTCACTGTATTTTGCAAGGCCATCGCCGCTGCTGGTTAGCCAGATATTTCCTCGACTATCTTCAGCCAGGGAATAAAACAAATCGCTCTTGTTTTCAGTCGTGTAAGAATTATAGATCGTCCATTCAGGATATAGATTGAAGTTCGGGTCTAAATACATTACCACGCCTCCAAACTTCTCAAAACCAGAGACATCATCGCCCAGTAATACGTCCGTCACATTTTCGGCCCTGAATCCTGTTATGAAATACTTGCGATTCTCCTTATCGATATAGATTTTTTTGACATAGTCAGATGTGATAGGGCAATTTTCTTTGTTAAGCACTACTTTTCCATTATTCTCAATTCTAATGATTCCGGCTCCTTTGGTTCCTATCCACATAACACCGTTTTCTTCAACTGCCAAAGAAAGCAAGTCGGGTTCAAGAGCAAGGAATTCAAAACCCCTGACAGCAAATAGATCTTTCAGAGTGGTTACTTCCCAATTCTCACCATCAAATTTTGCGAGACCATTCGGTGTGCCAAACCATTTATTATTATCTCCATCAACAGCGATTGCGCGCACAATATCTGAAGGTAGTTCAGAATTTTCACGGTTATACCAATTCCATTCTTTCCCATCAAACTCACAAACGCCATAATCCTGAAGTCCGACTGCCATCCATACATGCCCTTCCTTATCAATCACAATGTCTTCAACGTAATTCTTGACAAGGCCGCTATTCTTTCTATTGTAATTAACCCAATCCTTTCCATCAAACATGGAGATACCACCGGCGAGGGCATTGATGGCGTCAGATGTCCAGCCTGAGACCCAAATTTTGCCATCGTCAGCAATAACAATTTCTTTAATGTTTCTAATGTTGGGTACCTGCACGGATGACCAGTTGTCTCCATCAAATATTCTAATGCCAAGATTGGTACCTACCCAAATATTATTGTCCTTATCACAGGCTATTGCCCTTATCTTCTTAGAGAAAGTAGATTTCGAGGGTTTGAAATACTTTAATTTTTTTCCGTCATAAACCTTAAGACCCACGCCGGCAATACCAAACCATTTATTCCCATCATTATCCACCGCAAACGCAGTGACATTATTGCTGCCAAGTTTATGGTTAGCAAAGTAAGAGCCATGATTAAAAATATAATTACTGCTATAGATCGCCCAGTCAGAACCCCATTGGGCAAAAGCATTTGTAAATGTGAAAAACAGGATTACTAAGATCAGGTTTGAAGATATAAAGTTCTTGATTACCATTTCGTATAAGTTTTATTATTAAGAGGGTTTAAATTAAGGACAATAAACGATAATATCAAGCTTACATAAATTGATATGGGTTATCTTCATGTATATCTTAAGTGGATGTAAAATTGAGATTTTACCAACTGAACATTTTTCACGTACTTAAACGAATAATCAAATAAACAAATAATCATATGATTAAGGGTAGGGGAGCGCAACTCAATGTCACCAATCCATTTTTGAAAAATGATTATGTAACGGAACATGTTGAGGGATTGGACATACCATTATTGGAAAATGACTCCACGCAGTATTTAGAAGAAAAAGCAAAAAATATTGTTAACAAAGTTAACAGTCCGGATATAGGTCTGTCATTTTCCATGAATCCCTACCAGGGCTGCGAGCACGGATGCATATATTGCTACGCTCGAAACACACATACTTACTACGGATATAGTGCCGGTCTCGATTTTGAGAGAAAAATTATCGTCAAAAATAATGCACCGGAACTGCTGGAAAAATATCTGAAGAATTTTAAGGGTGAAGTAAAACCGATTATGTTTTCGGGCAATACAGATTGTTATCAGCCGGTTGAAAGAAAATTAGGAATCACCCGGCGTATGCTTGAAATATTATTGAAGTACAGATACCCCGTTGGCATGATCACCAAAAACAGTTTGATCCTCAGGGACAAGGATATTTTGCAAGAGATGGCAAAACTAAATTTGGTAAATGTGAACATCTCGATCACCACTTTGGATAAGAAAGTTCAGCAAAAGCTTGAACCCAGAACTGTATCGGGCGCGAACAGGATAAAAGTCATTAAGGAATTATCTGATGCGGGGGTACCGGTAAGGGTGATGGTAGCACCGATTATCCCGGGTATCAATAGTCAGGAAATCCCCGCCATTATAAAAGCTGCTGCAGATGCCGGTGCGCATGGTGCAGCTTATATTATTGTACGATTGAATGGTGCGGTAGCTGAGATTTTTTCTGATTGGTTGAAAAAACAGTATCCCGACAGAGCAGATAAAGTCCTGCATCAGATTGCCTCCTGCCATCAGGGTAAGTTAAATGATAGCCGGTTCGGAAAAAGAATGAAAGGCGATGGTAAGATCGCCGAATCAATTGCAGCCCTTTTTAAAATTTCCAAAAATAAATTCATGAAAGGAAGATCAATACCTGCGATGGATTTAGGTGCCTTTGTTAAACGGGAAGGAGAACAGCTATCGTTGGATATTGGTGGATAAATAATGAGTAGCCGCGCGATAGAAGCTGCTTTCACCACTGAGCAGGCAGGGGAGAGCGGATGTTGGAGGTTTGATTTGATTGAGGATCTTACAGGCACCTTAGACTTAGAACCTGCCCATTGAATTACAAAAAGTTTAAATGTAAAAGCGAACCAAAGACAGGAGACTGAAGACCGAAGACAAGAAACGGAAGACCATCAACTTTTCGGTTCATTGTGAGTATTTCTTTAGACCAGATTACTTGGTTGAAAAGATCTTGGTAGAGTAAGTAAACGTATCCGTTTGAATATGTATCAAATAAATACCCGTTGGGCGGTCGGTAAGGTCCAGTAAATATTTTTTATCCGGATCGAAATCACCGGTGATTTCTACTTCGAGTTGTCCGCTATAGTTATAAACCCGGATACTTACATCATTTATGTCATCGACCTTCCACTCTACAATAAAAATGCCTTCGCCTTCCTGGCGAATGATTACCGGCAGATCTGATACTGAGTTTTCAACGATTGAATTTGGTTGTTGTAAAACAATTATCGCTTTCGTCACCGTATCGGTGCAAAACTTTGCGTTGGAAACAAGTGTGACAATATAGTTACCTACTGCAACATACGCGTGCAAAGGATCAACATCATTTGAGATGGAACTGCCATCGCCAAAATCCCATATATAGGAAAAAGCTGCTGTAGATTGATTTGTAAACTGGACCGTACCGCCTGAAACCAGATAGGTAGTATCCACATTGGCAAAGAAATCGGCATTCAAATTAATGATGGTTTTTACTATAATTGTATCGTAAATTTTACACGCCTTATTATCTGTGATCATGACTGTATAGATACCGGCAGAAAGACCGGTAAGATCCTCCGTGGTGTCACCCGTATTCCATACCACCACGTAAGGAGAATTACCTCCCCCTATGGTAAGATCAATATATCCATCGTCAATATTGGGGCAAAAAGGTCCTTTCGAATCAACATTTGCAGTTAATGAAGGCGGTTCATTTATCGTAATTGTTTCAATAGTGTAGCAAAGAGCATTGTTTGTTACTTCGACAAAATAAGTTCCGGCAGACAGATTTAATAATGTATCGGCACCATTTATGCCATTAGAAGTTTTTACTGTATCACCCGAATTATTTTTCCAAATATAATTCCATGGGCCGGTACCCAATTTATTGGCTATAATAATTCCGTTACTATCGCCGCTGCAGCTAACGTCGGAGGGCGTAATAACTATAGCTGAGCTGAAATGAAGTTCAAAGATGGGCGTATTCTTAGGATGTGAGTTGGAAATATAGAAGGTGTATGAGGGAGTTGTTCGCAAATCCTGAATAACGCTGGCAGCTGTGTCTTCAAGAATTATACACACACTTGGTGAGAACGCACCAAATTCCTCTGCAGTGATCGTGTAATTACCCGATACCCCAACCTCCAGGTATACAGGTACGGTCACATCCTGAACCAACTCAGGAAATGCGTTGATTGAAAGTGCTAATCCTGAATCACTACGCGTTGTAAAAATTGGGTTGGTAGCATAGCTGGGAAGTTTATAAGCGTCATAGTCAGGATCAAAACCTGCAGTCGCTCCATTCAGAAATCTAATCGCTATTTCATCTTTAAAGCCGCTTCCATCTAATTTCAATTTTAAAGCATCTGTAACAGTGCTTCCACCCCTGAAAAAGGTACCATCATTAGTTGTTCGCACCGAATTAGTCATCGTTAGGCTGGCACCGCCGCCAGACGCCTTAACAAAGAAACTTTGAAAAGGTGCAATGTAACGGGTAC
>JACZTA010000305.1 GCA_022573915.1 Bacteroidota bacterium
GGTCGGCCCCAATCTTAAATCAAATCCAAACTCAAATATCTTACATCTTATTTCTTCTATCTGCAGGACGTCTAACCGATAGCGCCCAACTCTTCGTATATCACCTGCAGCAAGGTTTGACCAACCGCCTTGAGTGTTTTCTTATCGATAATCCAGATATTATCCTTGTGGGTATGCCAATAGGCTCCGAAAGTACTCGGGGTTGTGTAATCATATTGAATGATGTCGATGCACTTGATCTTGGCTATAGTATTGATGTACACATGATCGTCAATATGGGCTCCTATTTTTTCAAACCTAAAATATCCGGAATATCCTGCCCGGGCGGCGGCGTTCCAAACCTTTCGTGTGACGTATGGAGCGTAGCGCATGGAAGCGTCTTCCATAGTAAACACCGCATCCTTGGCGCCCACCATATCCAACAGTATACCGTACATCGGCTGATAGTTTTTTTTATGAAGATTATTGCTCCAATACTGAGAACCGAGGCAATACGTATCTTCTCTAACTGGTAGATTTTCGTACAGCGGCTGGCCATAATCTTCGGCATCAAAGAATATGATATCAATACCTATTTCAGGTTTTGCAATGCTTAGCTGGCGTGCTACCTCTAATAATACCGCTACACCGGATCCGCCGTCATTGGCACCCGGAATTGGCTCATCCTGCCTGTCAACATCCTGATCCGCAAAAGGGCGCGTGTCCCAATGTGCGCATAACAATATGCGATCTACAGCGTCCATGTTATATTGGCCGATAATATTTTGTATCTCGAGTTTTGTACCATTGTATGCTTCTACCACGGTTTCTTGTATGATCACTTCCTGACCCAGGGAACGTAACTTTTCAGCAAGCCAGGCTCCACACGCATCATGCATCTCTGTATTGGGTACTCTTGGCCCAAATGATAATTGTTTTTCTATATAAAAAAATGCAGAGTCAGAGTTGAAAACAGGTATAGTACTGGGAGGAACAATCGCAGGCGTTGGTGTGGGAGAAGGATGGTTAGCCTCCTTTTCCGTTTCGTTGCAATTGCATGCAATACAGATTACAAGAAAACACAGAATATAATATTTAATTTTCCTCAACACTCCAGTCCGTCTTACCGTCTTTTTCGTCTTTCAAGATAATTTTGATCTTGCTTAATTCATCCCTGATAAAGTCGGAAGTTTCGAAATCCTTTTTATCACGCGATCTGTTTCGTACTTCGATGAGAAGATTCATGATGGGGTCAAGATCTGCCGTTGACGCCGTTTCTTCAGCTACAAGGCCGAGGATCTCATTCGTATAAGTTAAGAAGGTCGATTTCAATTTATCAAACGTATCCGCACTAATACTTGTTATCGGTATCACATTGTTTTTATAAGAATTGATCTTAGTCGCTAACTCAAATAAAGCAGCCAAACATTGTGCCGTATTGAAATCATCGAGCATATGATTCAGACAATCATCAACCAGCTTGAGCACGTTCTTTTCTTCTTCCTCTTTAACTTCTCCTGCTTTCTTCGGATATGGCATTGTCTCTACCAAACTATTTGCATTCATCAATCGCTGAAAACCTTTTTCCGCAGCCTGCAGCGCTTCGTTAGAGAAATCCAGGGTACTTCTATAATGTGTTTGTAAAATGAAGAAACGCAGGGTCATCGGGGTGTAAGCCTGTGTCAAAACATCGTGTGTACCGGTAAACAACTCATCAATCGTAATAAAGTTGTTCAACGACTTGCTCATTTTTTGTCCATCAATTGTGATCAGATTATTATGCATCCATAACTTCACAGGGTCCTTACCATATGCTGCCACAGATTGCGCGATCTCACATTCGTGATGAGGAAATTTAAGATCCATACCGCCACCATGTATGTCGAAGGGAACGCCTAAATATTTACCACCCATAACCGAACACTCAAGATGCCAACCCGGAAACCCTTCACCCCAAGGCGAGTCCCACCGCATAATATGTTCTTTGGAGGCTTTTTTCCATAATGAGAAATCGGCTACATTATGTTTTTCATCCTGACTTTCAAGTTTCCGCTCGCCACTGCGCAGATCCTCCAATACCCGTCCGGAGAGCTTACCATAATCGTGTTTCTCATTATATTTTATCACGTCAAAATAAACAGAGCCATTTTCTACATAACCATATCCATTTTCCAGGATGGTCTCTATCATCTTGATTTGTTCAATGATATGTCCCGAGGCATGAGGTTCAATACTGACCGGCCTGATGTTCATTTTCCGCATGGAATCATGATACATATTGGTATAGTAATTCACAATTTCCATCGGTTCCACTTTTTCCAGTCTTGCCTTCTTGGCTATCTTATCTTCGCCTGTCTCCGCAACCTCATCTTCCAGGTGTCCTACGTCAGTAATATTACTCACATACCTGACCTTAAAACCAATGTGATTCAGAAAACGGGTAACTACATCGAAAGTGATGGCCGGCCTGGCATGACCCAGATGAGGAGCACCATAAACTGTCGGTCCGCATACATACAAACCTACATGTGGAGGCGCTATAGGTTCGAAATCCTCCTTCTTCTTCGTTAATGTATTATATATTTTCACTCCGTTCATACCGCTGTTTTTGCTTCCGCAAAATTAACCGTAAATATTCAAATTACCTATTGCAGTAACTTATTGATTATAATTAAAGGAACACACCATAGGATAGTGGTCTGAATATTTCTTCTTGACTATCGAATAACTGTTTAGATCAAACTGGTCTCCAAACAGCATGAAGTCAATTCTAACGAAAGGAACCGGGCCCGCATAAGTCCGGCCGATGCCCCTTCCTTTATCGACAAATGCATCCTTAAGGTTCTTTGAATTAGCAATGGTCCGATAAGCAAAAGAAACTCTCGTATCGTTAAAGTCGCCACATAGTATGACAGGATAAGGACATTCATTTACATGTTTGGCAACGATAATAGATTGTTTGGCTCTCCTCATGTATCCACGTTTGAGTTTGCCTAATATTCTTCTGGAACTGTGCAGATTGACATCTTCTTTATTATCCAATACTGCATAATCATCTTTGTCAAAATAGAGGGATTGCAAATGGATATTATAAACTCGAACCGTATCCCCATTCAGCTCAATATCCAGGTAAATACTCACGTTGCGAGTCTTGTTTGAATACTCAATAATTCCTTTTTTGAGGATGGGATATTTACTGAACGTAGCAATCCCAAAATGTTCAACACCTCTTACCGAAGTCTTTTTATGAAAAAAGTAATCCTTAAAACCGAATTCGTCAATAAGCGTTTCATTGTTTTGAAAGTCTTTCATACTGCCCGTAAAATATTCCTGAAAACAGATGATGTCAGGATCCTCTTGCGCAATTAATTCAAGGATATTCTTGCTCGCCTTCTTATTATGCTTCCAGTTATAATAGTCAAAGGTTTTGACATTATAGCTCATGATCTTGATTTCCGTACCGGATTCTTCAGAAGATGATTTCTTACCAATTTGAATAAAGCCGCCCAGGTAATTCCAACCCAGAATGATCAGTGCGAGCGAAAACACAAGATGAATTTTCTTTTGTAGCAGCCAATAAATCACCAATCACTCCTTGAGCCTTAGGATGCAAGTGTATCTCTGGTTGTTCCACGAACAATGGAGAAGAAATTTTCTCTAAGCAAGCTTTGATCACAGGAATTACTTGAGAAGCGCCATACCCAATATCGATTAAATTATTAATAATATTAGTATGCTTATCCTTTACTCTAA
>JACZTA010000306.1 GCA_022573915.1 Bacteroidota bacterium
CCTTCCTTTGAATTTAACAGGTTGCAATTGAAAGGTGGTTTATACTTCTACACCCTGCGCGATCATCAAGGTGTTTCTTATAGCGGGAAGGTGGTTTTGGATTAACTCCCGTCTGAACCATGATTCACTTGATTTATAAGGAATTAACTTGATGCTGGAATGATTCCGTTACATCACCCTTAGTTCACATACTCCAAGGTTCCAATTCTACTGGTGATGTTTCTTTGAAGAAATCATCTTTCTCATTGGTAATAATACTTTCCGCCGCCTTTATCGATGAGTATATAATTTTGTCAATTCCGGTACGACTCACATTGTATAAATTTTCTATCGTCTTAAGATCACTGTACATTTGGTTCCTCGTCTTTTCTATTTTATAGTCTTCCCAATTCGTTGCGGGATCGCAAGACGGCAATTTGTACACCTGATAGCTCTCCAGTTTTTTTAAATCTATTAGATGAGATTCGCCAAACTCCTCTTTTACTATAGTCATTAATTCCTCATCATCTAATTCCAGAAGGATATTTTCCTTTTTGCAAAAAATTTCGAATGCCAAACAACTTTTACCTTTTGGTACCATCTGACAATCGTAAACATCATAATTGGTTATCCTACCAATTTTCTGCTTGGGATCCGGCACGTAGAGGCTGGTATGAGGAAATTTACTTGGTTCATTAAAGAACAGATAGATTATAATTACACCCCTATTAAAGGACCATTCTTCGTCACCAATCCTATATTTCAAGCTTAGTAATTTTGCTATTATATCTAGTTTTATCGAGGAGATAATTGTTGGCGTTTCAAGTGAGCTTATTTTCCCATCAGTATCAATTTCTATTGATTTGATCCGGTCTCCTTGTCTAACCAGCTTCAACACTTTAGTATTGAATCTAATTTCTCCACCCATATTTATGATCTTATCCCTCAATGCTTCTATTAATCCACCACTCCCTTTTAAAGGGTGGACCCAATTTTCTTGTAAATTTTTCCCATTGTTATCCTCTTTAGCAAATCCTAATAAGGAGAAATATTTCGTAAAGGAACTTGTTTCTGTTCTTTTGTTTCTGGGAACAGATGACCACGGCCGACACTTTAACTTCTCATCAAATCCTTGAGAAAAAATCAAAGAAAATAATCTACCATTCTTCGAATTCGCGACATCTTCTATAGTCCTTTTTCTCCTCCAGATGTATTTTATTTTTTGAGCTACTATATCTATTATGCCGAGTGAGATTAAAGAAACCGACATGCCCCTGAATAATCCCTTGTATTTTCTTTCTCTCTCAATTATGCGATTGTTGTAATATATTCCTATTCTGTTTTTATAAGTTATTAATTTATCACCTAATATTTCCATATAAAATGAATGGACTCTTGGAATTCTACTATAGAATTGTTTATGGCCCAGATCAACATTATACTCCCCATGCTTAATCGCTCTCATTAAACCGCCAGCTTCTCCATCTTTTTCAATTATTATCACCTGCCTTCCCTTCTTGAGTAATTCATAAGCTGAACTTAATCCTCCTATACCAGCTCCTAAAATGATTATTTGTCCGATTGGATGATTCATACAGTTGCTTGTATATATAAGCTGACTCTAACGTACGATTTAATCTATCTGCATTAGCAACATATTACATTATGTTTATACAATAGATATGGTTAAGCAGAATGGTGCCGATTTCAACCACTTAAACAAAACATTTAATTCTATATTTGTTCCAGACACAAAACCTAATTTTCTTATGCCCAAAGTGTGCATGCTCACAATTGACCATTCTCCTAGAGACAATAGAATATTTTTCAAGGAAAGCCAATCACTTAAAAATGCCGGTTATGAAGTTACCATCCTCTGTTCTGCTGATGCTCAAGGATTCGTGAGAGACATGGGTAGAAAGAAAATCCTAAATCCTAATAAGGTAGCTGAATTTGAGATGGAAGGAGTGAAGGTCATCGCAATAAGAAGACCTAAAGGAGTAATAGAAAAATATAGCAGCAAAATATTCAAGGGTAAATTCTTTGGAAGAATGATTGCGCGAGGAATAGAACTCAACGCTGATGTGTACCATGCACACGAACCTGCTGCTTACTACATAGGGTTAAAAATTCAAAAAAGAATCGAGACAAAACTCATATTTGATCAGCATGAATCATGGAAGAAAGGCACTTTCAAGGAAAGGTATATCAAGAAGTATTATCTGAAAGACCTCAAATATTTTATTTCTGCCAACGAGATTACAAGAGGTAATGTTCTCCATCTAAATCAAAAAATCAATGCGGAAGTCATTTATAACTATGTTCATCCTGGGTACTATGTACCATCATTTAATGAAAAGAAGCTGGATGATCCAATAATAGTACACGAAGGAATACTTCCTTTTAATAGAGGATTAAAGGATATAATTGAAATGATGCGACTTTTAAAAAAGAATTGGCCACGAGTGAAATTAAGGATTGTTGGTGAAGTGTTTGGAGAAGAAAAGGCATATTTAAAAAGTAAGAAAGAGGAATACGGGCTCGAAGAAAGTATAGAAGAAACAGGTTGGTTGGATTATGAGGATGTTGGTGATCATCTTAAAGACTGTTCTATAGGCTTAATTACCAAAGATTATACGGATAATAACATACTAGGCGGACCGGCATTAAAGATCTTTAGCTACTTTGCATATGGCATCGCAGTGGTAGATGTTAACCTGCCCGAATCCACTCGATTTTTAGATTCAACTGATGCTGGAGTAAGTGTAAAGGTGAGAACCGTAGAAAATCTTTACCTCGTAATCGAAAGGTTGTTAAAAGACAGGGATCTGTTGAAACGGTATTGCTTGAATTCGTATAAAGCACACGAAACACACGTCTGGAAATCAGAAGAGAAAAAGTTATTGAATTTTTATAAAAATGTGGTCTTGAACAAAGATGCTATACATTTTAGATAATTAAAGGGTTACGTGTCCTTGATCCATTATTTACTTCGAGGTACTAAACTCATCATTTCATGAAGAAGAAACTTCTGATCGTCCTCGCCGCTCTGGCAGTGGTTACTATTCTGTATTACGGACTGAAAACACCTCTCCTGAAGCTAGCCGGTAGTTATCTCATTTATGAAAATGAACTGGAGAAGGCTGACGCGCTATTTGTTTTGGGTGGCAACGCTTACAACAGGGGAAATGAGGCGGTAAAAGTTTATCAGCAAGGGTTAACTGATCAGATAATTTGTACAGGAGGCAATACGCATCAATTAGTCAAGTCACTTGGATTGGATTATATGGAATCAGAACTGGCAAAGATTAACATTGTAAGGCAAGGCGTACCTGATTCGTTAGTTTTCATTATAACTGATGGCACAAGCACCTTTGAAGAAGCGGATCATATACTTGATTATTGCAAAGAGAATAACATTGAAAGCTGCATAATTCTTTCTTCAAAGTTTCATACGAAGAGGATCAAGAAAGTTTTCAAAAAGAAATTTGAAAAAGAAGGAATAAAGATCATGATACATGGTGCCGCCAGCTATAATTACGATGAAACGCTATGGTGGCACGAAGAAGAAGGAATGATCGCGGTAAATAATGAGTATATAAAGCATCTTTATTATTGGTTTTTTCGATAAAGAGTCGTCGCAAGATGTCTGAACCATGATCCACTTGATGGTTGGATATTCCCATTTGCTAATTGCCCCTACTTACTTTTAACATTAAGTTCTAACTTTAAATTCGGGATGGG
>JACZTA010000307.1 GCA_022573915.1 Bacteroidota bacterium
AGACTCCCATTTCAAAATCGTAAAATTATCCCGGAATTTTGGCCACCAAGCTGCCGTAACCGCAGGGATGAAATATGTGAAAGGCGACGCGATCATGATCATGGATAGTGATCTGCAGGATCCACCTGAAGAAATATCACGCTTCCTTGAAAAATGGCGGGAAGGATATGATGTGGTTTATGCGATCAGAACTAAACGAAAAGAATCCATTTTCAAGAGAATGGCTTACAATACGTTTTATAAGATATTCAGACTCATCAGCAACCTTGAGATTCCGCTTAATGCCGGGGACTTTTGTTTAATGGACAGAAAAGTACTCGACGTGATGAACCGGGAAATGCCTGAATCGAGGCGGTTCTTGAGAGGCTTGCGAACGTACGCGGGTTTCAAACAAATAGGAGTCGAATATGAAAGGGCAGAAAGAGTTGCGGGTAAATCGCACTATACCTTTAGGAAATTATTAACCTTTGCACTCGACGGATTATTTGACTTTTCCACTTTCCCCCTGAGGATAGCCACTTACATAGGATTTCTAATCTCGATTCCATCATTTATGATTGGCACCTATTATATTGTCCAAAAGGTTTTTGGATTTAAACTCTTTGGTTATTTCCCCAGTGAAACTCCGGGATTGGCCACATTAGCGGTAGGTATGTTCTTTCTGTCCGGTATCATGCTTATCATTCTAGGAATCATTGGTGAATACATCGGCCGAATCTATCTGGAAGTAAAAGGAAGACCTTTTTATATTGTGGAAGAAGTATTTGTAAAAGAACAGGAACCGGTTATCAGTAATTGATTTTTCCTCCGGATTGTCCAAGAAACTAGCGTAGATCTCCTATAAGGCATGCTCTTTAATTCTCTGCCATTCGCCATATTCCTGCCTCTCGTCTTCATCATCTACTGGGCTTTAGCTAAACGTTCGATTAACATTCAGAATGTATTTCTGCTGATCGCCAGTTATACCTTTTATGCCTGGTGGGATATTCGCTTTCTGATTCTCATCATTATAAGTTCGCTCACCGATTATATCGTAGGTTATTATATCCATGCCAGTTCTGAGCAATCTAAGAGAAAATTGCTCCTATGGACCAGCATCCTGCTCAACCTTGGGTTATTGGCTTTCTTCAAGTATTTTAATTTCTTTCAAGACTCATTCATAGACATGTTCAACAGCGTTGGAATCGCGGTAAGCCCATTTACCTTGAAGGTGATCCTTCCAGTTGGAATAAGCTTTTATACATTTCAAACACTCAGCTATACGATCGATATTTACAGGAGAAAGATCGAACCCACAAAGAATGCAATTGCCTTTTTCACCTTCGTTGCATTCTTTCCGCAACTCGTTGCAGGACCTATAGAACGCGCAGCCAATCTGATCCCTCAGTTTTTGAAGAGAAGAACATTCGATTACCATCAAGCAGTGGGTGGATTAAGACTGATCGTTTGGGGATTGTTCAAGAAAGCTGTGATAGCGGACCGGCTTGCGGTTTATGTCGACATGACCTTTGGAGATCCCGGATCATGGTATGGAATCAATCTAATATTAGCCAGTCTGTTCTTCGTTGTGCAAATTTACTGCGATTTTTCGGGCTACTCTGATATGGCTATTGGAATTGCCCGGCTGTTAGGATTTAATTTGATGACCAATTTCAGAACGCCTTTCTTTTCAACCTCTTTCAAGGAATTCTGGAACAGATGGCATATTTCGTTATCCACCTGGTTCAGGGATTATATTTACATCAGCCTTGGAGGTAACCGTGTCAATCTTTTCAGATGGACAGTCATTATACTCATTACTTTTGCTGTTTCAGGATTATGGCATGGCTCTGAATGGACATTTATTGTCTTCGGGTTGTTTCACGGTGTCCTCGTCGCCGGGGAGCGATTCTTGAACACTGGGTTGAAATGGGTACACAAAACTCCAAGAATCCTAAAGATGGCAATGGTATTCATGATATTTTGCTTCACCATGATTTTATTCAGATCAGAAAGCTTTTCAAATTCTTTACTTTTCATTTCTCATATACCAATGAATTTGAACTTGCAATTCTCAGACATAACATCACTTGGTGCATCGCTGCATGAATTGTTTTCTTCGAAGTTTGATCTCCTGATCACTATTGCGTCCCTGCTAATTTTTCTGATTTTTGAAATTTGGATTGGTAAAGAGGATTTTAATATCCGGTTGAGTAAATTTTCCGCACCGTTACGATGGTTAATTTACTACATGGTAGTGGGCTGGATTATCATATTTGGAATTTTCGACAACGCCAGAAACTTTATTTATTTCCAATTCTAAAGCTAATATGATGAAGAAGTTCATTATTCGCACCTTGCTTTTTATTGCTCCGATAATTACCATTTCCGGTTTTGTGTTGTTTAGCCCATACGACCGTGAGTTTGCATTCAATTACGTGCGAAAGGACAATGATTTTCACAACTCGAGTTGGATGTACAATAAGATATTTGTAGATACAAGCTCCATTGATGCTGTATTTATAGGATCCTCACGAACGTTGAACGCGGTAAACGACGAATATATTAACAAGGAATTTTCTAAATCAAAACACCAGCTTAATAATATTGCCGCCATGGGATATTACCGTCCGGGGCGGAATGTTTATTATGTTCTGGCGAAGGATATTCTAAAGTACAAACAGCCAAAATACCTGATCATAGAAGTCCGCTTGGCGGAAAGTCGTTTTAGTCACATTACTTTTCCGGTGGTGGCAGAAGCCCGGGATATCGTTTATGCACCACTTTTTATCAATCATGATTACTTCCCCGATCTTCTTTACGGATTGAAAATGCGATACCTGTATCATCGCGAAAAGCTTTACCCGACTCTCACTATAAAAGCCGTCGAATGGCCCAATAAGGCGTATGGTTGGATCCCCTATAATAGAGTAGAAAATCCTGCAAAGCTGACCCGGCTTAAAGCCAGAGCATGGTACCGCCATGGACCTGTAAATGAAAAATCATCTTCAAAATATATCAGAAAAATCGAATCATTATACGCTAAACAATATCTAAAAAAAATATATACACTTACAAAAGAAGCTAACTGTAAACTGGTCTTTTTATACCTGCCTTCCTACGGGTCAAATGGTATTGAGCCAAAAGAGCGTGCTATATATGAGCGACTAGGTGAATTATGGATACCTCCAATAGAATTATTTATTGATCCGGCTGTTTATGGAGATAACAACCATCTGAATTTGGAGGGATCGGACAGGCTGACTAAATGGCTAATTAAGAAACTGGATGAGGAATAAATAATCCAGGGGGTTGTGCTTATTATTATTACCTTGCGTATAAGAGAATTATCATGCCTTTGCCTAAGTACATCTGCTTCATTATAATCTCAACCTTCATTTTTAGTACTGCTCAGGCGCAGGATAACCTGGCTGTATATGAGATTATTGATACCATCGAATTTTCCAAGTATCCACTCTTGGGCCCGGGGAGTATTTCACGAAACGGAAAGTCCTTTTATTTTTCGGCGGAAGTTAATTTAGTCGACTATTTATGTGTCATAAAAAGGGATAACACTAAATCTAACTTTGGTAAGATCATTTTTCTCGAAGATGAGAAGGGCTTTAAGATCGAAGGAAGCCAAGCGACAGTTTCGAAAAAAAACAAGTTTATTTCTTATAGAATAAATGAAAGTGGTGCATGGAATGATAGTGAACTGGTTATTGCCGAATCGACTTATGGAG
>JACZTA010000074.1 GCA_022573915.1 Bacteroidota bacterium
CGCTCAAATATAAAGTCATCGCTGCTGTTAAGGTTGTCTTCCCATGATCAACATGGCCTATTGTCCCTACATTCACATGGGGCTTCGTACGTTCAAACTTTGCCTTAGACATCGCTTCTCTCCTTTAAATTTCTCTAAAATTAAACTGCAACGTTAGACATATTCATCTTTTCTACCAGCTCGCCTGCCAATCCCTTTGGCAGTGGCTGATAATTTGAAAACTGCATTGAATAAATGGCTCGACCCTGCGTCATGGATCGAAGGGACGTCGCATAACCAAACATTTCACTCAAGGGAACCACCGTGGAAATTACTTGAGCATCACTCCTGGGGACCATTCCAACAATTTTACCTCTTCGCGAATTTATATCACCTAAAACATCACCCATATATTCTTCGGGAACTACGATCTCAACATCCATAATGGGTTCCAATATGACCGGGTTTGCTTTTATAACCGCATCTTTCAAAGCAATGGACCCAGCAGTTTTAAAGGCAATTTCTGACGAATCTACCGGATGAAACGAGCCATCAAGTAATGTTGCCTTAATGTCTACTAAAGGATAACCTGCAATTACTCCATTCCCAAGCGCACCTTTTATTCCGGTTTTTACAGGATTAATAAACTCTCGAGGAATCGCACCACCAAAAATTTTATTTTCAAATACATAACCCTCTCCTTTCTCTGAGGGTCCAAACTCCATTACAACATGAGCGTACTGTCCTCTACCGCCTGTTTGCCGAACAAATTTAGTTTCGACACTTACTTTCTTTGTAATTGTCTCACGATAGGCTACTTGTGGTTTGCCTACATTTCCCTGCACCTTAAACTCTCTTAATAATCTATCAACTAAAATTTCAAGATGAAGCTCCCCCATTCCCGAAATGATGGTCTGTCCCGTTTCTTCATCTACTTTCACCTTGAATGTCGGATCTTCTTCCGCCAGTTTAACGAGGGCTTCAGTTAGTTTATCACTTTCCGCCTTCGTTTTGGGCTCGATTGCTACCCGGATAACAGGATCTGGAAAAACCATTGATTCCAGCACAACAGGATGTCGCTCATCACTAAGCGTATCGCCGGTTCTGGTTTGTTTCAGTCCAACTGCAGCGATAATATCACCGGTGAAGGCTTCTTCCAAATCGGTTCGTTTATTTGCTTGCATCTGTAGAATTCGACCCAATCGTTCTTTCTTACCGGTTACTGTATTCATGATGTAAGATCCAGCTTTAACTTGACCGGAATAGACTCTGAAATAAGTCAGCTTGCCCACATAAGGGTCTGTCATAATTTTAAAAGCAAGAGCAGAAAATGGCTCATCATCACTTGGAGCACGAGTTTCTTCTTTTTTAGATTTTGGATGAATACCCTGAACAGAAGGAATATCCGAAGGTGCCGGTAAATAATCAAGCACTGCATCCAGCAATCGCTGAATCCCTTTATTCTTAAAAGCGGAACCGCAAATGACTGGCGTAAAGGAGCCATCAAGAACAGCTTTTCGAATTGCAGCTTTTATTTCTTGTTCCGAAATCTCTTTCCCGTCTAAATATTTCATCATGATTTCATCGTCGTAATCCGAAATAGCTTCGATCAATTTCTGTCTGTATTCTTGCGCTAACGGAAGCAAGTCATTAGGAATTGAAGTCTCATCCCAATTCACACCAAGAGTATTGTCGTTATACATAACCCCCTTCATTTTAACAAGGTCAATCAAACCGTTAAATAAATCACCGGACCCCATGGGAATTTGAATGGGAACCGGATTTGCTCCAAGGCGTTCTTTTATCATTTTTAATGTGTTAAAGAAATCAGCACCTACACGGTCCATTTTGTTTACAAAAGAAATTCTGGGAACTTGATATTTATCAGCTTGCCGCCAGACAGTTTCTGACTGTGGTTCTACTCCACCAACTGCACAAAACACCGCAACTGCTCCATCAAGAACACGAAGTGACCGTTCAACTTCAACTGTAAAATCTACGTGGCCGGGAGTATCAATAATATTAATGCGATTATCTTTCCAGAAACAGGTGACCGAAGCCGATGTAATTGTAATTCCTCTTTCTTTCTCTTGTTCCATCCAATCCATCGTAGCCGCACCATCATGTACTTCACCCATTCTATGGATTTTTCCAGTATAATACAGTATTCGCTCGGTCGTGGTGGTTTTCCCAGCATCAATGTGCGCCATTATTCCGATATTTCGGGTTTTTTCTATACTGAATTCTCTTGCCATTTACTTCTAAAGCCTTTATTTCTTCTATACATTACTACCATCGGAAATGCGCAAATGCTTTATTCGCTTCTGCCATTTTATGAGTATCTTCACGTTTTTTAATTGTTGCGCCTTCTTTTTTAAACGCATTCAATAATTCTGCAGCCAATCTTTCTGCCATAGTTTTTTCCGGTCGTTGTTTCGCAAATTGAATTAACCACCGCATTGCCAGTGCTATACTTCGATCCATAGCGACTTCCATAGGAACTTGATAGGTAGCACCGCCAACTCTTCTTGATTTAACCTCTAGCAGGGGTCGAGAATGCTCTACAGCTTTCTGAAAGACTTCAAGACTATTCGTATCTGTTTTCTGTTCGATTAAATCGAAAGCATCATAAAGAATATTCTCAGCAGTACTCTTTTTTCCCTTTCTCATAATATTATTCACAAATTTCGCAACCATCTTATTATTATGCTTGGGATCCGGTAAAATCTCTCGCTTGGAAATCCTTTTACGCCTCGACATTTACACTCCAACTTAATCTAAACTCATTATTCATAACATAAAAACTCCCCAAAGATTGGGGAGTTTTAAATTGAAATTGTAATTTGCAAAAAAAATTATTTGCTGTTTTTGGTGCCATACTTCGAACGACCATTTTTTCGGTCTTCGACACCTGCGGAATCTAACGCTCCTCGGATAATATGATATCGGACCCCAGGAAGATCCCTCACCCTTCCGCCACGAATGAGCACAATACTATGCTCCTGTAAATTATGCCCTTCACCAGGTATATATGCAGTGACTTCAATACCATTAGTCAACCTTACACGTGCTACTTTTCGAAGCGCAGAGTTAGGTTTTTTGGGAGTTGTAGTATACACACGCGTGCATACACCTCGCTTTTGCGGGCAAGCCTTTAACGCAGGAACCTTATTTTTCTTTTTAACAACTTTCCGGCCTTTCCGGATTAATTGATTAATAGTTGGCAAATTGCCCTCCAAAAAAAACAGACACTAAACCTAATAAAATAATAACGAGTTGTCAACGATAAATCGCCAATTATTTTACTTCTTTAACTTTAATATTTCTTGTTCTTCTTCAATCATATCTTCTATATTCACAGTAGGTTCTTCTTCAACTTCTTCTTCTTCTTCTTCTTTACCGCTAACATATAGCTCTGAGTAGACTTTCAAACCAGTACCTGCCGGAATTAAATTACCCATAACGACATTTTCTTTTAGCCCATATAGGTTATCCACTTTTCCTGCAATTGCGGCATCTGCCAAAACCCTGGTGGTCTCTTGAAAGGAAGCAGCTGAAATAAAACTCTCCGTTGACAAAGAAGACTTAGTAATACCCAATAATACAGGTTTAAAAGTTGCCGGATGAGGTTGTCTGGCAGTTACTTTTCTTCCATCAATTTTTTCCAACCTTTCATTGATTTGGGCAAATTCATCCGGAGTTATCATTTCACCCGGGAAATATTTTGAGTCTCCAGGATCTGTAATAACGATTTGTTTCATAAGTTTTTCATTATCATTCAGGAACCTGAATTTATCTACCAAATCTCCCTCGAGAAATTGGGTATCTCCTGGATCTTCCACCTTAACTTTCTGCAACATCTGACGCACGATTACTTCAATATGTTTGTCATTGATACGAACACCCTGTAATCGATATACTTCTTGGATTTCGTTAACCAGGTATTCTTGCACCTTATTGGGTCCCAAAATATTTAGAATATCTTGTGGAGCAACTGAACCTTCTGTTAATTTCTCACCTGCTGTAACAAAATCACCTTCATGTACCAACACATGCTTGCCATATGGGACATTGTATGATTTTTCATCAACACCATCATGTGATGTTACTGACATTTTTCGAATACCTTTGCGAATTTCGCCAAATTTAACAACACCATCGATTTCACTGACTATTGCAGGATCTTTTGGCTTCCGGGCTTCAAATAATTCAGCAACTCTTGGTAGCCCACCGGTTATGTCGCGGGTTTTTGCTATCTCACGGGGAATCTTAACCAAAACATCACCAGCCCGAATATTTTGACCATCCTGGCAAATCAAGAAAGCGCCAGTTGGTAAAATATGAGATTCAAAATCCTCACCATTATTATCAACAATAGCAATCTGGGGACTCAATGTTCGACTACGAGTATCTATAATAACCTGTTGTTTTTTACCCGAAGTTTCATCCAATTCTTCTTTATAGGTAACCTTTTCAATCAAATCGCGAAAAACAACCTTACCAGAATTACTGGCTAAAATTGAAACTGAATAAGGATCCCATGAGAAAAGTACATCTCCACGTTGGACTTTATCATTATCTTTAACAAGTACCTTCGCACCATAAGGGACTATTAATTGTGATGTGATACGGTTGTTATCATCAACAATTTTTATCTTGCCATTTCTACGTAATGTTACCTTTGTATCATCCGCTTGATCTATTAAGCGCAAGTTTTCAAATTGAACCGAACCTTCAGACTTCGCGGTTGCACGAGATTGGGCTGCAATTCTGCTTGCGGTACCACCAATATGGAATGTTCTCAGTGTTAGCTGCGTTCCGGGTTCACCGATACTTTGAGCCGCCATAACCCCAACGGCTTCACCTGTTTCAACATTTCTATTGGTTCCCAGGTTTCTTCCATAGCATTTTGTGCACACACCCCGGGGTGCTTCGCATGTAAGCACTGATCTGATATATACGGTTTCAATTCCTGCATCCGAAATACGATCTGCAATATATTCATCAATCAAGGTGCCTGCTTCTGCTAATACCTCGCTTGTTTCGAGATCAAATACATCTTCGACACAAACACGTCCTAAAATTCGATCACGAAGCGGTTCAATAATTTCTTCTCCTTCTTTGAGGTCAGAAATTTTTAACCCCAAAATAGTGCCACAATCGTTTACTGTAATAGTTACGTCTTGTGCAACATCAACCAACCTTCGCGTTAAATATCCTGCATCCGCCGTTTTTAATGCCGTATCGGCAAGACCTTTACGAGCACCGTGAGTTGATATAAAATATTCCAGAACCGACAGACCTTCTTTAAAATTTGCCGTAATTGGTGATTCAATAATTTCGCCGATCGAACCAGTCATTTTCTTTTGTGGTTTTGCCATTAATCCTCGCATTCCTGCAAGCTGGCGTATCTGCTCCTTTGAGCCTCGAGCGCCGGAATCAGCCATCATAAACAGGGGATTAAATCCCTGGTTTGAATCCTTCAAATGATCGAACATTTCTTCTGCAACGGCATTTGTAGCATTCGTCCAAATGTCAATAACCTGGTTATACCGTTCGCCATCTGTAATAACACCCTTTTCATACCTTTTTTGAATTTTATCAACCCGATCATACGCCTTAATAATTATTTCATCTTTAGCTTCTGGTATTTGTACGTCATCTAGTCCAATGGAAACACTAGAACGGGTTGCATAATGAAAACCAACTTCTTTCAATCGATCTAAGAATTTTACTGTTTCATAGTTGCCTAATTTCAGGTAGGCCTCGCCAACAATTTCTTCGATTCTTTTTTTGCTAAGGAGTTCATTCACAAAACCAAATCCTTCCGGCACACATTGATTGAAGATCACCCGGCCTGTTGTCGTCTCGATTGACTCGCTTTCCAAAAGAACCTTAATACGGGCATGGAGACCAACTTTATTGTTGTTAAAGGCAATCAACACCTCATCTTTTGAACTGAATGACATTCCTTCACCAAGATCACCACTTTTGGCCTTGGTTAAATAATAGCATCCAATAACCATATCTTGACTTGGAATAGCCAAAGGTTTACCATTTGCCGGTGATAGAATATTGTGACTTGCTAACATTAAAATGGAAACTTCCGCTTGTGCTTCGAAGGAAAGTGGAACATGAACCGCCATTTGGTCACCATCGAAGTCAGCGTTAAAGGCTGCGCAGACAAGCGGGTGAATTCGAATGGCTAGGCCTTCAACCAGGATGGGTTGAAACGCCTGAATACCCAGCCGGTGTAGCGTTGGTGCACGGTTCAACATAACCGGATGGTCTTCAATAATCTCTTCAAGGATATCCCAAACTTCAGGTCCTCTTCGTTCAACCAATTTTTTTGCACTCTTAACAGTCTTTACCATATGGCGCTGAACCAATTTATTAATGATAAACGGTTTGAAGAGTTCTAAAGCCATCTCTTTCGGTAAGCCACACTCGTGCATTTGTAATTCCGGTCCTACCACGATTACGGATCTGCCGGAATAATCTATTCGCTTACCCAAAAGATTTTGACGAAATCGGCCTTGTTTTCCTTTTAACATATCTGAAAGGGATTTAAGCGCTCGATTTCCATCACCTCGCACTGCAATAGATTTTCGCCCATTATCGAGTAAGGAATCTACGGCTTCCTGAAGCATTCGTTTCTCATTCTTAAGGATGACTTCCGGAGCTTTAATTTCCATCAATTTTTTAAGCCGATTGTTCCGAATAATTACCCTGCGGTATAGATCATTCAAATCCGAAGTCGCAAATCTTCCACCTTCTAATGGAACCAGGGGACGTAATTCAGGTGGTATCACTGGTAAAACTGTCAATACCATCCATTCCGGTTTATTTAAACGACCTCCGTCTTTCGGCTTAAAAGCTTCAATGACTTTGAGTCGTTTCATCACTTCGGTCTTTCTTTGCTGTGATGTTTCTGTTCGAGCTTGTTCCCGAAGAGTTGGTGACAAAGAGACTACATCAACGATCCGCAACATATCTAAAATTGCCTCACCACCGGTTTTGGCAATAAATCTATCTTCGCTTCCTGGCTCTTCTTCGCTGAGGATACTGTAGTATTCATCCTCATCAATTAACTGTTTTTCTTTAAAGTCTGTTTTACCGGGTTGCAGGATAATATAAGATTCATAATAAATAATCTTCTCAAGATCTTTTATTGAAATTCCAAGTATGTAACTGATTTTTGATGGTAGAGACTTCCAAAACCATATGTGCACTACAGGAACAGCCAGAGAAACATGACCCATCCGTTCCCTACGCACACCCTTGGTGGTTACTTCAACACCACAACGATCACAGACAATTCCTTTGTAACGAATCCGTTTGTATTTACCACAATGGCATTCATAGTCTTTTACAGGCCCAAAGATCTTTTCACAGAAAAGACCATCTTTTTCAGGCTTGTAAGACCGATAGTTTATCGTTTCCGGTTTTAAGACTTCGCCATTGGAACGTTCTAAAATCTTATCTGGCGATGCCAAACCAATAGTCAGCCTGGTAAATCTTTTCCAGCCGATTCTACTCACTTCTTTATTTATATTTATCAAGGGTAAACCTCCATAAGATTATGGTGTTCCCAAATCATTTACTCTAATTCAACATCTAAGCCAAGGCCTTGGAGTTCTTTTAATAGCACATTAAAAGATTCCGGAACACCAGGCTCGGGTAAATTTTCACCTTTTACAATTGCTTCATAGGCTCGCGAACGGCCTTTGACATCGTCCGCTTTTACTGTAAGAATTTCCTGCAACGTATGAGCCGCTCCATAAGCTTCCAGTGCCCATACTTCCATTTCACCAAATCTTTGACCACCAAACTGCGCCTTCCCTCCCAGGGGTTGCTGTGTAATTAGTGAATAAGGCCCTATTGACCGAGCATGAATTTTATCTTCTACTAGATGGGATAGTTTCAATATATAAATATACCCAACCAGTGCTTCCTCGTCAAATGGTTCTCCGATCCGGCCATCAGATAACTTAATTTTACCGGATTCAGGCAGGCCTGCTCTTCTCAATTCTTCCTTGACTTCATCAATACTAGCGCCATCAAATACCGGCGACGCATATTTGATCCCCAATTCATTTCCAGCCCAGCCTAATATAGTTTCCAAGATCTGACCGAGATTCATACGTGATGGTACACCCAGTGGATTTAACACGATATCTACAGGAGTTCCATCCGGTAAAAACGGCATATCTTCAATCGGAACGATCTTCGCAACTACACCTTTATTTCCGTGGCGGCCAGCCATTTTATCACCAACCATTAGTTTCCTTTTTTTGGCAACATAGACTTTTACTTTTTGAACGATTCCTGGAGCTAAATCATCCCCAATTTGGATCTTTAGCTTCTCCCTCTCAGCGCGTTCATATAACCCATTCAGTTTACTATGAAACTTCTCATAGATAAGAGTTACTAATTCGTTTATCTTTTCATCTTTTGTCCAAGGCACCGATGGGTTAACTCTATCAAAATTGATTTTTAATAAGCTTTTTTCTGTCAAGGAAACTCCATCCCGAACTAAAACCTTTGCATCAATCTCGTCTCTTATGCCTGCAGAAACCTTGCCATCAAGGATAGAAAGCAACTTTTTGTTACGGACATTTCGTAATCGTTCTTCGCTTTCCAAAAGCTTTCGATCGATTTCTTCGAGCTGCTTTTTCTCCCTAGTTTTAGATTTTGAATCTTTCTTCTTTCTTGAGAAAAGCCTGCTCTCTACAACAACGCCTTTCATTCCAGGAGGGGCTTTAAGAGATGCGTCTTTTACATCGCCAGCTTTATCACCAAAAATGGCTTTTAATAATTTTTCTTCCGGAGTAGGCTCTGTTTCGCCTTTTGGTGTAACTTTCCCAACGAGAATATCATCTGCTTTAACTTCTGCACCATTACAAATAATCCCATTTTCATCGAGATCTTTTATCGCTTCTTCGCTGACATTGGGAATCTCACGAGTGATTTCCTCTTCACCTCTTTTTGTGTCTCGAACTTCAATATCAAACTCTTGGATATGAATGGATGTATACACATCATCCCGCACAACTCTTTCTGAAATAACTATCGCATCTTCAAAATTGTAGCCATACCAAGGCATAAAGGCCACCAACACATTTTTTCCAAGGGCCAATTCGCCATTATCCGTTGCACAACCATCAGCAAGGACATCTCCCTTTTCAACCTTCTGGCCTAACGAAACTATTGGTCTCTGGTTAATCATGGTATCTTGATTGGTGCGGGAAAATTTATTAAGATAGTAAGTAACGGTATCTTCTTCATCAAAATCTAAAATTTGTTGGAGACTTAATTTACCGTCTTTTTTCTGGCGTTTTCTAATAACAATCTTAGTAGCATCAAGGTGCTCCACTTTTCCATCATATTCAGATATCAGAAGTGTTCGAGAATCTCTTGCAACTTTTGATTCAATACCTGTTCCAACAATCGGTGAATCTGTGATTAGCATTGGAACTCCCTGACGTTGCATGTTGGAGCCCATCAAAGCGCGATTCGCATCATCATGTTCTAAAAATGGAATTAAAGCGGCTGCCACACTCACCATTTGGGTTGGCGAAACGTCCATGTAATCTACTTTTTCAGGTGGAACGATTGGAAATTCTCCTCTGAACCTCGCTTTAACCCTATCATTAACAAATTTCCCACTTTCATCAACCGGCGCATTAGCTTGTGCAATTACAAATCGATCTTCATCATCGGCTGAAAGGTATTCAATATTCTTTGATACAACCCCATTTTCAACTTTAAGATAAGGAGTTTCCACAAATCCAAAATCGTTGATCCTCCCATAAGTCGTTAGTGAGGAAATAAGACCGATATTTGGACCTTCCGGTGTTTCCACAGGGCAAAGTCTTCCGTAATGGGTATAATGAACATCTCGAACTTCAAATCCAGCTCGCTCTCTAGTAAGTCCGCCTGGGCCTAAAGCGCTTAACCTTCTTTTGTGAGTAAGTTCAGCCAGGGGATTGGTTTGATCCATAAATTGAGAAAGTTGACTTGTCCCAAAAAATGTATTGATAACTGATAAAATAGTTCGTGCATTGACCAAGTCTTGGGGAGTTACCTTATCTTGATCCCTCAGGTTCATTCTTTCTTTTATCATTCTTGTCATTCGTGAAAAAGCAACATTCATTTGAGCTGCCAATTGCTCTCCGACAGTTTTAACACGACGATTCCCTAGATGATCGATATCATCAGGAGATCTACGACCTGAGTGAAGCTCAATTAAACATTTGAGAATTGCGACAATATCTTCACGCGTTAATACTGTGGTTGATTCATCAATGTCTAGGCTCAACTTTCGATTCATACGATAACGGCCTACTTCTCCTAAATCATATCTTTTAGGATTAAAGAATAATCGATCAATGAGAGCCTTTGCTGCTTCAGCATCCGGGGTATCTCCTGATCTAAATTGGAGATAGATCATTTCCAACGCAGCTTTTTGAGATTCAGTTGTGTCCTTAACAAGGGTGTTGCTGATCAGTTGAGGTGTGCCGTATTCGGATTCATGGACAACCTTTAATGTTTTTAGTTTGAGATGTTTAATTTTTTCCAACATCTCATCATTAATTTCGGCGCCCTTTTCAACTAAAATTTCTCCAGTAGTAACATCCACGATATCGCCAAATATCTTCTTGCCGAAACTATCCACCTTTTGCTTACCGGTTATTTTAACCACATCGATCATGTCGAATAATTCTAACAAATCCTCATCTGTGGAATAACCCAAAGCTCTTAGTAAAATGGTTACCGGGAATCTTCTTCTTCGGTCGATATAAACATAAATGATGTCATTAATATCCGTTGCGAATTCAATCCAGGAGCCTCTAAATGGAATCACACGAGCTGAATACAAACTTGTTCCATTGGGATGTTTGGATTCGTCAAAGAACACACCAGGAGATCGATGCAATTGACTGACAACAATTCGCTCTGCACCATTTATAATAAAAGTTCCGGTTTTTGTCATCAAAGGAATATAACCCAGGTAAACCACCTGCTCGATCGTGTCCGTATACACACCTTCTTCCCCGCTTTCTTTATCTTTTGAAGAGAGTCTTAGCTTGGCTTTAAGCGGAACGGAATAAGTAACACCCCGTTCCTTACATTCCGCTTCTGTATAACGTGGGTTCTCTATATAATATTCGACAAACTCAAGGATGTAGTTTCCACGAGTATCAGAAATTGGAAACACATTTCTAAAGACATTTTCCAAACCCTTATCTAGTCGTTTTGATGGTGACATTTTTGATTGTAAAAAATTTTCAAAGGATATCAATTGAACATCTAAAAAATCAGGCATTTCTGAGTAAACCGGGATTTTTGCGAATGACTTACGGCCATTACTGGAATTATTCATATATTCCCATCAAATTTTCAATAATTAATATTTAGTTATTTTATTTATAAGATAGCTTTACTTTAATTCAGCAGTAGCACCGACATCTTCAAGTTCTTTTTGAACCTTTACAGCTTCATCCTTGGCAATGCCTTCTTTCACCGTACTAGGAGCTTCGTCAACCAAATCTTTTGCTTCTTTAAGCCCAAGTCCTGTAAGAGTTCTTACAACTTTAATGACCTGGATTTTATTGCTACCAAAACTAGTTAGGACAACATCAAATTCGGTTTGTTCTTCTACTTCAGCTTCGGCTGCGGCTCCACCACCACCAGCAGCAGGCATTGCCATCGCCATAGGCGCTGCTGCTGTAACACCGAATTCTTCTTCCAGTGTTTTAACCAATTCAGATAGTTCCATCACAGTCATATTCTTCACAGATTCAATGATCTCTGCAACCTTAGAACCACTGTCTGCCTTCTTTACTTTCGTTGCTTTTTTTGTTTCTTTTTTTTCTTCAACAGCAGCTTCATCTGTTTTTTCAGCCATTTCGCAACCTCCATTAATGTTAAAAAAGTTAGTTGTTTTCTTTTTCTTTTTGTATTGCAGCTAATGTGCCAACAAACTTTTGCAAAATATTGTTTAAACCTCGGACAAAATTACTAATTGGCGCATTTAATCCACTAACAAAATTAGCTATCAATTGATCCTTCGATGGCAAGTCAGCTACTTTTCTAGCATCCTCGCCGGAAAATAAATGTTCATCAAACCAAATTGCTTTGATTTTTGGTTTTTCCGTTTTTTTGCTGAAATCCAAAATAACCCGTACTGGTGTTCCGGGATCATCATATCCAAAAGCAAAACCTGTAGGTCCTTCCAAATAATCGAGCAACTCGGTATATCCCAGGCTTTTCAACGAAATCCTGGCAAGTGTATTTTTAACGACTCTATAGTCAATCGATTGCTCGCGAAATTTTCTTCTGAGTTCTGTGATTTCTTCAACGTTCAAACCTGTAAAATCGGCCATTACAATACATGAAGCTTTTTCAGCCGCTTTCCTTGTAGCTTCAACAATGGCTACTTTTTCCGGTCTTGGCATATTTTTTCCTAACTCCTTTACATTACATGTTTATTCATACAAACTAACGAAGCTCAGCCATAACCAAACTTCGGTCAAGCTTAATTCCAGGACTCATTGTAGAAGAAAGAGAAACACTTTGCAAATATTGGCCTTTTGCAGATGCGGGTTTCAATCGTAGCACTGTTTCAATAAATACCTTTGTATTTTCCAGTAATTTCTGCTCATCAAAAGAGGCTTTACCTACGGAAACATGAAGAATACCATACTTATCAACACGAAATTCAATGCGTCCGGCTTTCACTTCTTTCACTGCAGAACCCACATCCATTGTTACGGTCCCACTCTTTGGATTAGGCATTAGACCTTTGGGACCTAGCAGCTTACCTAGTTTTCCAACGTCACTCATGACGTCCGGGGTGGCTATAATAACATCTGTCTCCGTCCATCCGTCTTTTATTTTTTGAATATAATCCTCAAACCCTACCATATCGGCACCAGCTTCTTCAGCTTCCTTGGCTTTAGGCCCCTTGGCTAAAACCAATACACGAACCGTCTTGCCAATACCGTGTGGTAATGAAACTGTTCCGCGAACCATTTGATCGGATTTACGAGGATCGACACCAAGTCGAATAGCCATTTCAATTGATTCATCGAACTTTGCAGTTGCATTCCGTTTGACAATCTTAATGGCTTCCTCTAAGCCAATTTCTTGTTCGGTTCCTAATGATTTAACTATATTATTGTATCGTTTACTTCTTTTCATATTTACCTCGAGAATACTCTTTCACAATAAAAATAACTTATTCATCTACCACTATACCCATGCTGCGGGCAGTACCTTTTATCATCAACACCGCTGCATCAATATCATTCGCATTTAAATCCGGCATTTTCAATTCGGCGATCTCTTTAACTTGATCTAAAGTTACATTACCTACTTTTTCTTTATTTGGCTCACCCGATCCTTTTTCCAAACCGGCTGCTTTCTTTAAAAGTACAGCTGCAGGCGGTGTTTTTGTGATAAAAGAAAATGATCGATCAGCATATACAGTTATAACCGCCGGGATGATTAATCCTTGTTTATCTTGTGTCTTGGAATTAAACGCTTTACAAAACTCCATTATGTTTACACCATGCTGACCCAACGCCGGACCTACCGGGGGTGAAGGAGTAGCACTTCCTGCCGGTAGCTGTAACTTAATCAACCCAATTACTTTTTTTGCCATAATATCACCTAGTTTACTGTTCTATTTCTACTTGAAGGAAGTCCAACTCTACCGGTGTAGAACGCCCAAAAATACTTACCATAACTTTTAATTTTTGCTTTTCCTCATTTACATCATCTACTTTCCCGGTAAAATCCGTAAACGGGCCATCAATAACTCGTATAGGATCACCCACGGTGAAAGGAGTATCCAATATCTTCTTATCTTTACTGGCTTCCAATCGTCCTATTATTCGATCGACTTCTTCCTGGCGAAGTGGTTGGGGATTATTCGTATTACCAACAAAATTTGTAATCCCTGGAATATTCCTTACAAAATCCAATACATCTTTATCCGCCACTAAAAGAATCAGGATATAACCTGGGAAAAATACTTTATTTTTTAATCTTTTTTTCCCTTCACGCATTTCAATAACTTCTTCAGATGGAACTAACACTTCTGAAATTTTCTCTCCAAAATCCGAATTATCAATCTCGTTCTCAAGATAAAGCTTTACTTTCTTTTCATGCCCGGATAGCACATGAGCTACAAACCATTTATGTTCCACGAAAGCTTTCCTTATCCTTTAGAAACCATAAAATAAATCAAACAAATATTTAAGTATATTATCTATAATGAATGTAAAAACAATGAAAGCGAAACTTACAACCATTATAACCTTGGTAGAACTTCGCAACTCCTCTCTGGAAGGCCACGAAACCCGAGTCATCTCTGTTCTTACCTCTTGAATAAAAGAAGCAATCTTTTTAAACATAACAATCCCGAATTCTCATTTTTTTTGATTCAACCTCAGAATACATTCAACACTAGCAGGCCTGGAGGGATTCGAACCCACAACACCCGGATTTGGAGTCCGGTGCTCTAGCCGTTCGAGCTACAGGCCTGTATTCATACATCCCAATCAACGAGTTTCTTTATGATTTGTATGTTTATTACAACGCG
>JACZTA010000308.1 GCA_022573915.1 Bacteroidota bacterium
ATTGTCATCATAACCGATGACGGTCATAGCATGTCCACCCTCTATTCTATTGGTGTCATTCAGACTCGGGTCATAAATTCCGTCTTTACCTATGATACCTCCATATTCAGGTTCTTCAAAAGAAGCAGGCAGGTTCATTCCAATTGGCAGCGCATAACCGTCCGCAATTAATTCCTTCATGAGGCCTACCTTATCTTCATAATCCATCTGAATACTGAAAGCGTCCGCGATGATAAATGACGACGCATAAGGTGTACTTTTCATCAATATGGATTCAATTATTTCCGTTCCACATTCAAATAATGGGGGGGCCATCATTTTCTTGCAACCTCTTTGCATCAAGAGGTCAAGTGCTTCACCCATATATGTGCCTTGTTCACAATCAAAGTCCCCTTCCATTCTTAAAAGGGAATATAGATAGTAGGGATCGAAAACATTCCAAAATAGTTCGTTTTCCGAATCCGCACCAAATCGAAGATTATACATGATGGACATGGCACTATAACCAATTGACCATCCTACACAGGATGAACCGGTTTGTATCCAAGGTGGTGGTGCATATTTACGCAGTGATGAACTTGCAGGTAACTCTCCCACGAAACCATAGGTATCATCATCAACTTCTTCAACCTGTTCGTAACGTTCTGCTTCCATCAAAATCCCGGAAAATGTTTTATTACGTTGGGAAAAACCGGGGTTTGAGATCACCAGCAAGATGGCTGTTAATCCTAGAAATATTGCACTTACTTTCATATTCAATCTATTTAGGTAATTAAGGGAGCATAAATCTAATACAATTTGGATTTATTACAATATGTTGACTTCGGTTCCTTCTACATCAACATCTTCCGCTTCACTCATCTTATTGTAATTTTTAATAAATTCAATTACTGTTTGCATGGCTCTTGAATCCAGGCTTTTTTTAATCATTTCTGCTTCGGCAAATCCGAGCTCTTCATCATCGTAACTTTCTAAATTCTGGTATCGATTCGGGTCCAATTTAATCCCGGAGAATTAATCGCGATGACTCTGTCCGAAACTTACATTCGCGGTAAATATGCGTACTGCCAATAAACTGGTTAATATAATCCTGGTATTCATAATCAATTATTTTTAAGGTTTTACTTATTTTTTAATTTCAGTTAAAAAAAGTGTTGTGGCCTTAAAATTTATAGAAGACCAACCACGAGGTTATTTTATTATTGTTTGATTTAAAAATAATGTGATCATGCTTATAGATATAGCTGTATGTGTTGCCTGAAACTCTTATCTCATCGGGTTTACCGTAGGACTCCAGCATTTTTTGAATATCATCTTGTAATATTATTCCTTTCTTCGATTGGCCGGTATAATTGGGTTTTGTTTCAACCAGGAAAGTATTGCTCTGTTGGAATTTAATTAAGGTCGCGTGTTCGTATTCCTTGACATACATTCTAATCATGTTAAGTGCGATCTTCGTAAAGGGTTTATCCAGTCTCAGGATCATATACTTTTCCAGATCAACGCCATCGACGGGCAGGTCAACGGCGGCGGTGGAGTCGATAAGTTCCGCATCAAGATTAAGCAGACCGGCGGTGGTGTGATTTATGACAACCAGATGGGGGCCGGTGACAACGACGATCCGACGACGGCTCTCGGTGGCGGCAGCATCAAGGTTCACAAAGCTGCAGTGAGTAAAACTACCGCAAGCGGCAGCGAGGAAGATCTATCATCAGGTCAAATTCCGGAGAGTTATGGACTTGAGCAGAACTATCCGAACCCGTTTAACCCCAGCACCACGATTACGTTTGCGCTGCCGGAAGCAAGCGAAGTCACCCTGGCCATTTACAACTTGCGCGGTCAGTTAGTACGGACGCTGGTATCCGACCAGTTATCGGCTGGAAACCACAGAGTCACCTGGAATGGCATGGACATCCAGGGCAATCAGGTATCAAGCGGTGTTTATCTCTATCAGTTGAGAACGGCTGCATTTTCGCAGGTAAAGAAGATGAGTTTGATGAGATAGGACTTAAGTAAGATAAGTAAATCATAAGTAACATCATCTTAATAATACTAAATTAGCGGAGTGATAAGAATAATTATGTTATTACAATTAGACTTATTAACGGTAGAGCCCCTTTTTAGATCTTTGTAGAAGGTCTTCATATGGCGGGTTGTAGACAGGTCATAAAAACACGCCGCAAACCGAGGAGGTATTAAATGATATATCAAAAGAAAAGTTTTTTATTTGTCATCATGATGCTGATTCTTACACCTGTAGCTTTATTGTCACAGAACAGCTGGCAGATCGAGCAGGTCACAAATGATAATTATACAAATAACATCGGTGACGTAGCGGTTGGCTCAGATGGAGTTGTCCATATCGTGTACGAGACAAGAATCACTTCAAAAAAACGCAATCAGCCGTCCCACACGGACGTCTTCTATATCACAAAATCTGCTGGCGTATGGAATAGTCCAATAGCCCTTGGGCAAAGCAGTCTGGATGAACGAGGGCCTGCTATGACAGTCGATGGGCAAGGGGTCGCGCATGTGGTTTTTGGTAAAGTTGATCCTATTGATGGATTGCCGAAGATCTATTACTGGAACTCGACCATGGCCGCCACTACTTTAATTCCACTGGACGATTATCCGGTAACGATAATAACTTCCTCAGTTAATGCATATAACGCTGATATCGCGGTCGAGCCTTCCGGAACAGCCCACGTGGCTCTCCTAGGCTGGCACGACGAGCCAATTTTTGGCTCGGAAGTCTATTATACGAATAATAACACCACCGACAACACTTTTGCTCAACTTCAGTTGGTTGAAGAAGTCTCCGATGTCAATAGTCAGTCTCCAAGCATCGATGTCGATGAAAATGGCAAAGTTGCTATCGCCTTTGCCAGAGAAGATGCTTACAGTTACACCCCCGTGTATACCAGCAATGCCTCCGGCACGTTTCCCGTCAATCCTGTAGCGGTAGCAACGGATACTATTTGGCAAAACTATCCCAAGGTTCGCGCTGCTAAGGACTTCGCATACTATTTTTACCCCCAAGTGGATTTTGACAACCGCCCTTCAGGTCGGGGTATAGCAGACATGTTTTATGTTAAACTCAACGAAGTGGACGGCAGCCCTGCCTTTGCTGAGCCTATCCGTTTTAGACAGTTTGCCTTAAACACAAGCGGTTACATGACCTATCAAAACGGTCGTGTTTATTTCACTTGGATCGAGTACCGCCAGGAGAAGAAGGGCAAGAAAACCGTCAATATACCTGAGCTATACTATACGGTCCTTGATGCCAATACTGGTGCTGAGGTATCCCCTCCGGAAGAGATTACCGATGGCGGTCAAGGTCACACAAACCTAACCGTCGATTCTGATGGGCACGCACATATCGTCTACAGATCATCTGGTGACATATTCTACGCAACCAATGCTCCGCCGCCACCTCTTCCTCCTGGCTCGGACATGGTAAGCGGTATTGATTTGTCGTCGAAAGTAACTGGGCCGTGGACGAAGGCAGTAGCTACAATCACCGTAATGTCCAATGGCTCGCCGGTTAGTGGAGCGGTTGCTGATGTCACATGGAGTGACTCAGCCGTAGGTAGCGACCAGGGCACGACTGATTCAAATGGTCAAGTTGTCTTTGAATCTGGCAAGACAAAGGATAACACCTGGACTTTTACGATTACA
>JACZTA010000001.1 GCA_022573915.1 Bacteroidota bacterium
GCATTAGCAGTTCATGGACATGCATATATCCTCCATTTTGTGCTTGAAATAGATGAAATTCCGGTTATAATCGATACCGGAACTTATCAATATCATAATAACTTCGCTGACTGGCGAAGCTATTTTCGTGGTTCACATGCACATAATACGATTGCTCCGGCCGGACTGGATCAGCTAAAAAGTACGGGCCCTATGATGTGGCACACCAAACCGAAAGTAGATTTGCTAAATATTCAGAATGATTCATCAAAGGTATCCTGCGAAGCAAGTCATAACGGATTTCAAAATCAAAAACGAAATATTAAACATACCAGAAGGATTGAATACTATAAGGGCAGTAAGGTATATGAGGTAATTGATAAATTGGACGGGCAGGGCACTGAGCCGCTCTACTTCTATTTGCACCTGGATAAGGGAATTGAAAAGTTCCAGCATGAGAAGGAGAAGGTGGTGCTGCAATTACAAAACGGAAAAAAGGTGACCCTGGAAAATAAGGAGTTTGGTAATTTGCAGATGTTTAAAGGCAATGATGAATTACCACTTGGATGGCAGTCTACCAGATATGATCATAAGGAGCCGGCCATCACCCTTCGGTTACCAATTAACCTTTCAGGTAGTTTTGAAATGAAAACTATTATTGATTTTAATAACTAGATAATAAATTAACCAAATAGCCATGTGCGGGATATTGGGGACAGTTAATCAGACTTTTGACCACGAGGTGCTAAATCTTATTCAGCATCGCGGTCCTGATTCATCTGCTATACAGAGCTTTAAGGTTGCCGGAGTAAGTATAACCTATGGATTTACACGTTTATCAATTCAGGATTTGAGTGAAGCCGGTGACCAGCCAATGATATCTGAGGACGGGGATCATGCAATAATTTTTAACGGTGAAATATATAATCATCTCGACCTCAAGAAGCAGCTGACAGATGTCCGTTTCAGAGGACATTCCGATTCGGAAACGATCTTATATTGTCTCAGAAAATTTGGAATAAATATTATAAAAGAGTTTAATGGAATATTCGCATTATCATATTTGGACAAACGAAATGAGAAACTATACCTGGTTCGCGATCCTTTTGGTATCAAGCCGCTCTATTATCGATTTGAGGATGGGGTGTTATCCTTTTCGTCTGAATTAAAAACGCTTCTTCATTTACATCCGGGGAGTGACCTCGATTACGACAATCTTTATACATTTTTAAAGCTCAGATATAATCCATCTCCACAGACGTTGTTCAAGCAAATAAAAAAACTGGAACCTGGGCATTTCGTCGTTTACGATCTGAAGAATAAGTCGCTGGGCATACCGAAGTTTTATTCTTACGTACCGGAGAGCCAAAATAAAATATCTGAAGAAGAAGCTCTGGAAGGTTATGATCAACATTTGAATAAAGCTATTGAAAGACAATTACTATCTGACGTACCAATTTCAATATTGTTGAGTGGAGGAGTAGATTCTGCATTACTGACCTGTATCGCACAACAAAAATCAACGGATAAGTTTAGCACCTACACGGCAGGATTTAGCACAGAATCAGAAGCTAATGAGCACGAAGATGCTCGTAGAACTGCGGAAATATTGGGAACAGATCATCATGAAGTGATTGTAGAGGAAGAGGATTTCTTCGAATATTTACCAAAGTTTATTAAGATTATCGAGGAACCTTTGGGATCGCAATCCATAGTGCCCATGTATTATCTCGCGGAAGCAATTCATGGGGATGGATTCAAGGTGACACTCTCAGGACAAGGTGTTGATGAGCCGTGGGGTGGATACGCAAAGTATAACCTTCAGAATTTATTTGATAATAGTCCGAATAAATTATTATCAAATTTTAAGTTTCTAAAAAGGTATTTCAAAGAAGATAAGGTAAGAAGGGGTTTCAATTCTATAACGGAGAGTGACAGGGTGAAGCGCTTTATTGAAACCTGCTCCGTATATGACGAACAGTTTCTGGGAAAAATAACCAGCCAGGAGTTTTTAATGAATAAAGAACAGGTTGTCGAAGATATTTTCAATCATAAATTCGATTATCTTTCTCTGAATTCTTTTGATGCCTCAAATGCCCTGATGTATTTTGATACCCGAATGAATCTCCCGGATGATCTGTTGTTATATACGGATAAGATCTCGATGCATCACTCCCTCGAGGTGCGGGTACCTTTTCTGGATATTGAACTGATGAAATTTGTAGAGTCCTTACCCGGGAAACACAAGGTTAGCCTTTTTGGAAATAAAAAACTCCATAAGAAACTGTCTGAAAAATATCTACCCAAGGAAATAATTTACCGCAAGAAAAAAGGATTTAGAACTCCGCGTAAGGAGTGGTTTAAAACAGATCTGGGTCATAAATACGAGGAAATGCTCATGGAGGATAAGGGAATTTTTGGTGATGTATTTGATCGGGAGCAGGTAAGCGAAATGTTTAAAATGCATCGCAATCAGA
Organism: Bacteroidota bacterium; assembly: GCA_022573915.1. Taxonomy (GTDB): domain Bacteria; phylum Bacteroidota; class Bacteroidia; order Chitinophagales; family JACZTA01; genus JACZTA01. The sequence continues at coordinate 2,457 of JACZTA010000001.1, forward strand.
AGGTTAATTATGAGAAACAGATTTACCTTCTGATCAACTTATATTATTGGTTGCAGATCTTTGTAGAAAATAAAAATGCAGCAGTGGAGAATACTCCATCAGCGTAGTCAATCTTATCAAGGGTGAGAAGTGTCGTTTACATTTTAGGTGCTGGAAGGAGTGGAACAACTTTGCTCGACATTATCCTTGGAAATGGTGACAACGTATTTAGTGCCGGGGAATTAAACAGATTTCCCAAGCGAAACGGATTGCCCCAAAATCTTTTTGAGGAATCTCCTTCATATGTTTTTTGGAAAGATTTTCGCGACAAGTTTGAGGTTCTGCGAGGCGAACCTTTCGATTTTGATACGCTGCAAAAACTTACGCATAGATTTGAATACCATTCCGGATTTTTCAGAATCTTGTTTAATTCTAACAACCGGAGATTACACAGGTCTTATTGCGAGTATATAAATGGCTTTTTTGAGAACCTGTTCGATAAAGTCGAGGAGGAGGTGATCATAGACTCCTCAAAATACCCTTCAAGGGCGTTGATGCTAAGCCGGTGTCTGAAGTACGAGGTGAAGTATATTTACATCAAACGAGATCCGGTTAGTACTGTTATTTCATTTGCAAAGAAGGGAATTGAACAACCCTCAAAGAGTTGGCTGTCTGCTAACGTATATTATTTTGCGGTGAACTTCATTTGTTCGTTAGCTGAAAGGACATTGCGCAAACGACACCGGATCATCACCATTAAATATGAAGATCTATTAGAGAAACCCTACATAGTTTTGGAAAATATCCAGAAGAAATTACAGATCGATCTTTCAAGTGCTAGCTACAGGATAAGTAATGGTGAGGGCCTCAAAGTGGGAAAGTTATTTGACGGAAATCGGATCAGGCTTGAGGATTCAATAAAGGTCGAATCCAATGCAGAGAAAAATCCTGACAGCTTTAAGAATATGATGACCGCAGCATTTAATTATATGTGGTGGCATTAGAGAGAAAAGATAATTCCCTTACCTTTGTGGGCTAAAATTTTTTAAATGAAGTTAAGTGTATTCGGATTAGGTTATGTAGGCGCTGTTTCAAGCGCATGTTTTGCTAATGATGGACATGATATAATTGGTGTTGATGTAAGTGAACAGAAGGTGGCTTTTTTTAATTCCGGTAAGTCTGCTATAGTTGAAGATAATTTAGAAGAGTATGTAGAAAAGGCTATTAATGGAAAAAAAATGGAAGCGACCCAGGATCCCAAATACGCAGTCGCGAATTCAGATCTCTCCATAATTTGTGTTGGAACACCGAGTCAACCTAATGGAAGTATCGACCTGCAGTATATATTCAAAGTTTCTGAAGAGATTGCCGAAGGCATCAAGGAGAAAGACAGCTTTCATACAGTGGTTATAAGAAGTACAGTCTCGCCGGGTACAGTTAATAAATGCGGAGAGCTTATCGAAAAAACATCCGGCAAGAAATTGAACAAGGATTTTGGAATGGTTTCGAATCCTGAGTTTCTCAGAGAAGGTACAGCTATCGAGGATTTTTATAATCCACCCTATACGGTGGTAGGCGCTTCTTGCGAGGAAAGTGAGAAGATGATGGAGGAGTTATATGCTGCCATCGATGCACCTATCTACAATATGAAGATAGAGGAAGCTGAGATGATCAAGTATGCAAACAATAATTTTCACGCTGTCAAGATCACTTTTGCCAATGAGATAGGAAATATTTGTAAAGAACTGGGCATCGATGGTCACAAGGTGATGGACTTGGTAACCAAGGATACTAAATTAAATCTCTCACCCTATTATATGAAACCGGGTTTTGCTTTTGGAGGCTCCTGCTTGCCAAAAGACGTTCGGGCGTTATCCTATAAAGCTTCATCTATAGACGTCAAGACACCTTTACTTTCAAGTTTGATCAGCAGCAATGAAATTCAGGTAGAAAGAGGCTTGGATCTGGTTTACAAAACCGGAAAGAAAAAGATAGGCATACTGGGTTTTGCGTTTAAAGCCGGAACGGATGATCTGCGCGAGAGTCCGATGGTAACTCTGATTGAGACATTGATCGGAAAGGGTTTCGACATTAAGATATATGACAGCAATGTGTATCTGGCCAAGCTGCTTGGAAAGAATAAAGAATACATTGAGGAGCATATTCCGCATATATCCGGCCTCCTACTCGAGGACATGAAGGATGTAATTGCCCATGCCGAGACAATCATTATTGGCAATAACTCCAAAGAATTCAAGGAAATATTTGATCTAATTAAACCGGATCAAACTATTATCGACCTGGTAAGAGTTGATTCTGAAAGGGTAAGCAGTGACAATTATGTCGGCATTTGCTGGTAAACATATCCTGATCATTATTGAAAATTTACCTGCTCCCTTTGATAAGAGGGTGTGGCAGGAAGCCTGTACCTTACGTGATAATGGCGCCAGGATATCCATCATATGTCCGAAGATGAAAGGATTTACAAAGTCGTATGAAAAAATTGATGAGATAGAGATCTACAGGCATCCACTGCCACTGGAAGCAAAGGGAGCCATTGGATATCTATTGGAGTACTCTCTTTCCCTCTTCTGGGAGTTTATTTTGAGTGTCAGGATCTATTTCAAGAAACGTTTTCAGGTGATTCATGGCTGCAATCCCCCTGATCTGATTTTCCTCGCCGCATTGCCATTTAAGCTTCTTGGTGTCAAATATGTTTTTGACCATCACGACATTAACCCGGAATTGTATATCGCGAAGTTTGGCAAAAAGAATTTCTTTTACCGGCTCATGCTATTGCTTGAAAGACTGACATTTGCATCAGCCGGATATTCAATTGCCACCAATGAATCTTACAAAGAGATCGCTATCAGGCGGGGAAAGATGAAACCGGAGAATGTACAGGTGGTCCGGTCGGGACCGAGTCTGGAAAGATTGAGAATAACACCCGGAAATCCAAAGTATAAAAATAATAAGCAGTACCTGATTGGTTACCTCGGCGTAATTGGAGAACAGGAAGGCCTAGACCTATTAATTGAATCAGCAAAATATATTCAGTCCTTGAGGGATGATGTACAGTTTGCTATAGTAGGTGGCGGAACCGATCTTGAAAAAATGAAGAAATATTGCGCGGAGCAGGGGTTGGAAGAATCATTTGATTTCTACGGCCGGGTGAGCGATGAGGATCTGATCGATATAATTAATACTTGTGACGTTTGTGTTAATCCGGATAAACCAACGGAGATGAATAACCTCTCGACCATGAATAAGATCATGGAATATATGGCTTTGAAGAAACCTGTTGTACAATATGACTTGAAAGAAGGAAGATTTTCCGCAGGAGAAGCATCTTTATATGCAAAACATAATGACACCCGCGATTTTGGAGACAAGATCATCTATCTGCTCGATAACGAGGAGGTTAGGTTGAGGATGGGTGAGTTTGGCTACAATCGTGTCGTAAATGAGCTATCCTGGGAGTATGAGAAGGAAAAGCTGGTGAGTGTCTATGCCAAGGTATTTAAATTAGAAACAGTTGGCAGTAAACAGTAAGCAGTTGGCAGCGAGCAGTTGGCAATAAACAATTGGCAATAAATAGTTGGCAGTAAACAATAAACAATGACCAAATAGCCATGCAACCATGCAACCATGCAACCATGCAACCATGCAGCCATGTAACCATGTAGCCATGCAACCATGCAGCCATGCAGCCATGTAACCATGCAGCCATGTAACCATGCAGCCATGTAACCATGCAGCCATGCAACCATGCAGCCATGTAACCATGCAGCCATGTAACCATGCAGCCATGTAACCATGCAACCCTCCAACCATTTATTTTCTGTTTCAACGAGTTATGCAAAATATTCGGATAATCTCCGTTAGCCGCACATGTATGTCATAATTTATATTTGATTTTTTTTTCTATCTTTGCAACCCTTTTCAAAAAGTCATCATCTGAACCCTTTAGAGAAGGGCTCTCTTTTTGTTTTAGGTAGTAAATCGGAACAGCTCATTAATGCATAGCAGATATTCAAAGTTTTTCTACGCCTTACATTTTACCAGCGACTTAATAATCCTGAACTTTTCATTCCTTCTGGGGTATTTGATTCGTTTTGGAACATTAGATGGTATTCTGGGTGAGGAATATCTTAGACTGGCATTCTTTGTCAATCTATTTTGGGTATTCTCTGCATCCGTCCTAAAGATCTACGCATTATATCGCGCAGTTAGAGTTGAAAAGATCCTCTTTAGCTTATTTAGGGCAGTTGCATTACTTGTTGCAGTTGTAGCAATGTATATCTGGTTGGCTAAGGGAGATATTTACTCACGGCAACAACTTGTTTACACCTTTATCTCCTTTATGGTTTTAGTCACCTCATGGAGACTGATCTATTTACACATTATAAGATTGGTTCGATCATCAGGTTTTAACTTTAGAAGAATAATTATTATAGGAGCAGGACCTGTTGGAGTGCAAATGTTGGATCAACTGAATACGCATTCTGAGTATGGTTATAAGTTCCTGGGTTTCTTTGATGATAACCCTGAGAATAGTGATGCACAGCAATTGATCCTGGGTGACGTGGAAGAAGCGAAACTATACGCGATACAAAATCAAATTGACGAGATCTATTGTGCGTTGCCACCCAGCGCCACTGAGAAGATAATGGATCTTATCACTTTCTCAGATAAGAACCTGATGCGATTTAAAATCATCCCCGACTTTAGAGGGTTCTTGAATAAAAAGGTTAAAATGGAATTTTATGGTTTCCTTCCGGTGCTGACTATCAGGAACGAACCATTGGAGAATGTTGTGAACAGGGTGATCAAGCGTACCTTCGATATTATCTTTTCGACTTTGGTACTCGTTTTTATCATGTCATGGTTATTCCCCTTGATTGCGGTTATTATTAAGCTTACTTCTAAAGGGCCTGTTCTATTTAAACAGAAAAGAACAGGAATACGAAATCAATACTTCGAATGTTGGAAGTTTAGAACCATGTATGTTAATGATGAAGCGGATACAAAACAAGCGACCAAAGATGATCCACGTGTGACTCCTGTGGGACGATTCCTTAGAAAATCCAACCTCGATGAAATGCCTCAATTCATCAACGTGTTGATGGGACATATGTCTGTTGTAGGCCCTCGTCCTCATATGCTCAAACATACAGAGGAATACTCTAAGATAATCGACAAGTTCATGGTAAGGCATCTAATCAAACCCGGAATTACCGGTTTAGCTCAGGTAAGAGGGCATAGAGGCGAAACCATCGATCCTGTTGCCATGCAAAAGAGAGTTCAAAATGATGTCTGGTATATTGAAAACTGGTCATTCCTGCTTGAATTGAAGATCGTATTTCTCACCGTACTTAACATGGTACGTGGTGATAAGAATGCGGTCTAACAATCAACAACCTTTTCCACCATCCTGTCAGGCATCAACATCTTCCATTTAATTGGTTTATTTTTGCGCTTTGAATCATTAGAAATATGAATCTTGGAATTATAGGCTTAGGCTATTGGGGACCAAATATTGTCAGAAATGCACTGACGAATAAGGATATCAACAAGGTATTTTGTTGTGATACGGATAAGGATCAATTAGCTAAGATCAAAACTTCCTATTCGCAGGTTGAGACAGTTGATAATGTCGAAACCATCTTCCAAAATGAAGAAATAGATGCAGTTGCCATCGTGACTCCGGTGAATACGCATTATGCCCTTGCAAAGGCAGCTTTGGAACATGGGAAGCATATTCTTGTTGAGAAACCATTTGTGGCTTCAGTTGAAGAGGCAGAAGAGATCATCGCTTTAGCCAAAGAAAAGAATCTGATCACCATGGTGGATCACACGTTTGTCTATACCCCCGCCATCAAAAAAATAAAAGAGGTTCATGATAAAGGCGAGTTGGGTGACATCCATTATTATGACTCAGTGAGGGTTAGCCTCGGACTGTTCCAGAGAGATGTAAATGTGATCTGGGATCTGGGTGCACATGATTTCTCGATCATGAACTATATTATCGGTAAGCCTCCTAAATTTCTTAAGGCAATGGGAGCAGATCATGTTGGCAAAGGGTTAGAGGATGTGGCTTATGTTCATATTGAATTTGAGAACCAGCTGATCGCTCATTTTCACCTTAACTGGCTCTCCCCGGTGAAGATCCGTAAAATCCTGATTGCCGGGTCGAAGCAGATGATCGTATATGATGACATTGAGAGTTCGGAAAAGATAAAGATCTACGACAAGGGGATAGATGTGAATTCGAAAGAGGATGAGCATAAAACCCTGATACAATACAGGTCGGGAAATATGTATAGCCCGGCGTTGGAAAACACGGAAGCATTAAGATCGATGATAGAAGAGTTTGTCGCTTCTGTTCAGGAGAAGAGAGAACCATTAACCAGCGGCCAGAATGGATTAGAGGTAGTTAAATTACTTCAGGCTACACAACAATCGATAAAAAATAATGGAGAAATTGTTCACCTGTGAGCGACGACAATATATATCAAAGCATCAGCGATGATGTTCAGTTGGGTGAGAATGTCCAGATCCACAAGTTTGTAAACCTTTATGGTTGCAGCATTGGTGATAATACCAAGATCGGCACTTTCGTGGAGGTGCAAAAGAATGCCAGCATTGGCAAGAACTGTAAGATCTCATCCCATAGCTTTATTTGTGAGGGTACGAATATCGAGGATGAGGTATTTGTGGGCCATGGTGTGAAGTTTATTAACGATAAATATCCCCGGGCAGTTAATAAGGACGGATCCATGAAAGAGGATGCAGATTGGAATCTACAGACAACCAAAGTCAAGAAAAGAGCATCTATCGGTTCAGGTTCGGTTGTTCTTGGAAACATCACGATTGGCGAGAATGCTATCGTTGGTGCAGGTTCGGTGGTGACCAAGGATGTGGAGGCCAACACCATTGTGGCAGGCAATCCGGCTAAACTAATAAGAACCGTTAATTCTGAATAATAAGATTGATATGAACTTTCGTCTTCACATAATAGTGTTGTTATTGGTATGTATTAGCCATAATGCTATGGGGCAAATATTCATACCTCTTCCTCAGAGCGACACAATCCCCGGAAACCATACCCTGATGCCGCTAAACAGAAACTTATATAATGCTTGGGATAAAGAACTTAACGAACTGGATAATTCTTTTCACACTGGATTCAAGCCATACCTACAGTCAGATGTGAACAAAACAGTGGGTCGCGAATGGGGACTGCTCACCGATCCAACGTTAAAACAACGGCTTTTCCAAGGTCATCTGATCACAGTGCAAAAATCCGGTGAATATGCGTTCACTCTCGACCCGGCCATTGACTTTAGTATTGGGAAAGACCTGAATAATGGACGAGATTTATTTACCAATACACGTGGATTTAGGTTGACTGGCAACATAGGAGAACAATTCTCATTTGCAACGGAGTATTATGAGAATCAAGCCATCCTTCCGGGTTATATTGACCAGTTTGTCCGGGATAGCTCTGTGGTTCCCGGTCAGGGACGCGCCCGAAGGTTTAAGGATGATGGTTGGGATTATGCTATGGCCTCGGCCTATATTTCTTACAAACCATCTAAGTACTTCGATTTTCAGTTTGGTCATGGGAAGCATTTCATAGGTGACGGGTATAGGTCGCTCTTAATCTCCGACAATGCTTTCAATTACCCTTATCTAAGAATCAATACAACCGTCTGGAAGATAAAATACACCAATCTATGGTCACAATATTTGGATATACGGGAGCGTACATCGTTCTCAACAGGCTTCCCTAAGAAGTACAGTTCAATTCATTACTTAAGCTATGATATTTCCAGGCGATGGCAGGTTGGGCTCTTTGAAGCGATTGTCTGGCAGGCAGCGGATTCAGTAGCACAAAGAGGTTTTGAACTACAATATCTTAATCCGGTTATATTTTATCATCCCGTGCAGTTTTCCTTAGGTTCTCCGGATAACTCACTTATCGGCATGAATGGAAAATACAAATTGTCGAATTACAGTCATTTTTACGGACAACTAGTGATCGATGATTTTAATTTTTCCGAGTTTAAAAAAGGAAATGGATTTTATCAGCAGAAGTATGGTTTACAATTTGGTTTCAAGAAATACTTTCGTTTGGGGAAAGTTTTTCGTAATTCATTTTTTCAAACGGAATACAATCAGGTACAACCATACACCTATGCCCATAAAGAGATCATGCAAAACTATGCACACCATAATCAAGCCTTGGCACATCCTTTAGGTGCTAACTTCAGGGAATCTGTTTCCTATTTGAGCCTTAGGCCTCCCATTAGGCATAAGTCGAGTGGGAATTTTAGAATGTACCACTACAGATTTAAGTTGGAGCTTAAGTTTATGTACGCAGTTTACGGTGCGGATTCTCTTGGATCTCATTTTGGAAAAAATATTTATATCTCTGATATAAAGATTATCGGATTTCCAAAAACAGAAGGAGTATCGTTGGGACAAGGTGTTAAAACTAACCTGACGTACAAAGACGTTAGATTGAGCTATTTAATCAATCCTAGAATAAATCTTAACTTTGAGGTGATTTTCTCAGACAGGATACTTAGTTCTGAATTCGAAACAAAACATTCAAGTTTCATAAGTATTGGTTTAAAAACCAATCTCTCAAATCATTATTACGACTTTTAAGGTTTTAAAATTACATGGATAACACGATCAAATTTGCAATTATTGGATATGGCAGGATAGGTAAGCGCCATGCTGAAATGGTTAAACAAAACAAGCAGAGTGAGTTGGTGGCTATCGCCGATATAGATGAATCCTTGGAAGAAGAAGTTAAGGAGAATTTCAGTGTACCATTTTATAATAGCATTGAGGCTCTTCTTGAAGCATACCCCGATATTGATGTTGTGAACATATGCACTCCAAACGGATTGCATGCGGAACAAGCTCTTATGGCACTTAGCGCGCAGCACCATGTGGTTTGTGAGAAACCAATGGCTTTAGCGAAAGCAGATTGTGAGGCGGTTATTTCCAAAGCCTTACATGAATCCAGGCATGTTTTCAGTGTTATGCAAAATAGATACAGTCCACCGTCGGTGTGGCTCAAGTCTGTGATGGATCAACAATTACTGGGTAGGATCTACCAGGTGCAGGTTAATTGCTATTGGAACAGGGAAGAGGAATATTATACCGGAAGTACCTGGAAGGGCAGTTTGGAAATGGATGGCGGGCCTCTATACACACAGTTCAGCCATTTCATTGATACCATGTTCTGGCTCTTTGGAGACATTAAGGATATCAAAGCAAGATTCGGGAAGTTCAAAGAGATCGAGGGAAATGAATTTGAAGACACGGGATTCATCGATTTTGAGTTTGTGGACGGAGGAGTTGGCTCATTTAGCTATTCAACCATCATTCACGATAAGAACTTTGAAAGTAGCATAACTATAATTGGAGAAAACGGGACTATTAAAGTTGGTGGCCAATACATGGAGAAGATCGAGTATTGCCATGTAAAAGATTATGAGCAACCGGTACTGCAACCTTCTAATCCTCCGAATAATTATGGTGATTATAAAGGGAGTGCCGCCAATCATATGTATGTGATCCAAAATGTGGTGGAAACCATTAACGGTGATTCAAAAGTTACCACCAATGCGTTGGAAGGACTAAAAGTTGTAGATATAATCGAACGTATGTACGAACAGCGCGACCTTGAGTCACTCCAAACGGCCCTTAAAAATTCTCAATCAGATCTGTTGGTGTAAGGGTTTCGAAGCCCCCATCATGAATGTACTCCAACACCGACTTGTACATCTGCAGATAGTCTTTAAACTTATATTTCGTAAGAAAATTATTGTGGAAAAGCAATGATATAACTGTATTCTCTTTGTTTTTCTCGAGGAAGTCCAGGATGTCAATTGTCGCTTTTTCGGGACGGGTTTTGAGGTAGTAATAAAAAGTTGCGTCCATTATGTGCAAGGGAACTTCGAGCAGCTTGAGGGGCTTTTCAGCATCCATATCAAACGGATGGTAAGGTAGCCCATACGAATTTCTGAATCCGTATGTCTGTGCGAAACCCAAACTACAATCCATTTCAATGTTGGCTTCCTCCATTTTTGCAAAGCTATCGGGGAGATTAATTTTTAAGAAGTGGTTTCTATTGCTCCGGGCATCATTCTTCAGGATCTTCAATTCTTCAGAATAAGATGTATCAGATATCGCCTTATGTAATCCAATTTCCAAACCTCGACCCTTGATTAAGCTGACAGCTTTTTGGATATGCGAGCTATTAAAATTATAATCTGAGTTCCTCATTCCATCCCTGGCCTTACCCCTCACCACCATCCAATAAAAGGTTGATCGTACCTGGTACTCGTCTTCCAGTTTGAGGATATCATTAATGTTCAGATTGGTTGGGTTGTGCAGGATCTTATTCATCATTAGCTGAAGCAATAACCCAATATTGAGGCACTTGGCTGCATGGTGTGCTTCGAGTTTTGTATTACCGTAGATATTGTCAATATCGTGGGAAAGAAAAAACTTCGATTTGCGCGTAATTTTGCCCGTTTCCGAACTTAGAAATTTATTTCCTTCGATTATCTTGTCAAAATAACCTGCAACCAAATTTTCTTTGACACAATCAAATTTTTTCTGGTAACTGATTTCGTAGTCAAAGCGTCCAAATTTATCCTTTGCCTCTGTACCAAGTTCTTGCAAGCAATTGATCATGTAAAAGCAGGTTCCCAGGTAATCAGGTTGCCCGTCACCGGCGATGAGTAATGGTTTTTCCTTAAACCAGTCCTCATGCGTATAGTTTTTATCAGAAAGATTCTTGAGGAATATTTCGGAGATCTTGATGTCAGCATTTTCCGAACCACCTATAATAATGTCCGGGCTTTCATCAATGTACTCACAGTCAAAACCGGCGTACTGTGCAAATGTATCCCAGGTGTATTTAATGATTTGGGAATGTTCTTTAAGGTCTATTTTGGTTCTGATATTCAAACCCTTGCTGATTGACAAAAAATTATTTATAAAGATCGATCAATGTTTCCCTCACCTTAAGCAGGGGAGAGTTGGTTTTGCTGATCTGAAAATACGGAGTTTGTACTCCTCCAAACGCCCGAAAATACCTTTCTATGGGCTGGATCATACTTCCTTCAAAATTAAAGGACCTGGAAACTTGTGCAGCAAATTGTATGGCTTGCCAGAGCAACAAACTGATGGCGCCACTGGTTCTATACTTAGGCAATACACCCCCAACCAGGTAATGGCAGGCCTGCGTATCCCAGACAATGAAAATTGCAGCATTGATCCTGAGTTCCTTATCGAACGCGTATAAGAATTTGCCACAATTGTTTTCCACACAATGCTTTATGATATTAGTTAGATATTGTTTGGAAAAGGGCAACTTCTTCTTTTTCGCTTTATATGCTTTGGTTTGTATATCATAAAACTCTTCTATGCTGATGTCTTCCGCAACCTTCAGTGACTTTTCGGCTTTCTTTATTTCTCTTCGAACGTTTTCCCTGAAATTAGCAAATATCGTTTCCGGGTTCTTTAGATTTTTTAGAAGGTAAGTATACCGGGTTGTTTGCTGGAATTTCTGCCAGTGAAATGGAAGCCAGTTCGTGTTTTCATAGTGCAGGTACTGGATATAATAATCGAATTTCGGTAACCTGGAGATCAATTGCTCATAATTGCTAAGCTCGTATGATAGTTTGTTGGTGTACTTTTGCCCCTTCGGGTATTTCATCCAAACTCCCAGGTAGGGCGTCATCACAGGCATCGTAATGATCTTGAAACCTGCTTTCTTCTTGTGAACGAATGGCATCGCCGCTACTATGTCTTTCGATTGCTCCACCAGTACAACGTCCCAGCCATCCTCACCCACGACCGTATTGAGCCAGTCATGACGCATGAAAAGCGAAATGGATTTCTCACTTGCGCAGAGCTTTTTATATTTTTCCTTATTCGTGATTTTCAAAACCTGGGTGTAAAAATAGAACAATGATTGGAATACCGACGAATTCTCAGGCTCATTGTCGGTGGTAGATTTTAAACCTGACAATCTACGGTATTATTGGCTAAACAAACTGTCGGGTCGACTTAGAAAGACGGACCGAAAAAGCATTTATAAATAAACATCAATATTAATGACATTTAAGTTTTGTTATGCTTCGTATTAATTAATTGACCTTATATAAATGAATTTGCCAATAAGAATTTGGATGCTCAAAAGTTCTTTGTAATTGAATCACTTGTTCATTCTTCGTGTCGATTTCAGCACTGGAAATGATATATTCTCCTCCCATTTGTTTTAATACTTTAAAGTCAAAATCTAAATTATTTATTTTGGTCGGTCTCGGATTCAAATAACTCTGGCCTAATTCGGCGCTAAAGGCATAACATCTCGATCCCCAATTGTCAAAATAACTTTTTAGTTTATCATCTTTATCTAACTCATTTGAAATTACTTTTCTGAACTGATGTTTATACTCTAAAGGGTAATTGTTAAAATAACCATCCAAAGTATAAAAGCCGTTGTATTGAGCTATTGAGGGATGAATTCCTATACTTATTACCCTATAGGAATCAATTGGTTTGCTAATAAACTGTTTAATTTCTTCAAAAAGTTCTTCAGCATAGAATTCGTGATATGTCGGTTCATTTTTTTGTGTACGAATTTCATGGTGACTGAAAACGAATCCTAATTGGAATAAAATTACTCCAACAGCAATCAGTTTTCCAAATTTCCATTTTGTAGAAATTGAAGTTAAAGATATGCCTAAAAGCAAATACCAAAACATAGGATGTAAAAAATGGAACCGATCCAATTGTATGGGGATAATAACCATGATTTTATCCGTCAAGGGATCTAAAACCTCCCAGTTGATGAATCCATAGAATACTGATGTTAGCGCAATAAAAATGAATATCGAAGTATACTTTTTATCAATATTTTTGAGAACAAACTGCAAAATAAAGACGATTGTTACCGGATAAATTATATACTCATGTAAACTGTGTGCATGGTATTGTCCAAATCTAAAAATGTCGATCGCTTCATTGTAGCTCTTCGCTAAATTCAGTTCCGGTCTATTCATTTCTACGCGGTGGGAGATAAGAGCAGAATCAGACAAAAATGAATAAAATATAGGGTAATGGCTTACGACGTATAAAAGACTAAAAACGCCTATCCCAAGGAACAAAGGAATATTAAACGTCTTGTTTTTATAAATGTCATAACCCAGTATGAGAATCAGTATTCCAATAAAAAATACTCCCGATAGAATCAATGATGAATAAAAAGGGAATAATATGATAATAAGCCAGCTAATAGGATGTTTTTCTCTATCTCTGATATTAAGGAATGCGTATAGGGCCAAAGGTAAGCCACAGACGCTAAGGGTGAAGGACCAAAATGGGAGCAGTGCGAATACTAAGGAAACTCCAACAAGAATAAAAGGGTAAGAATCTTTGGGCTGAATTATTTTCTTTAACAAAGAAAACATTCCAACAAAGGCAATCAAGCACATGATCAACTTATTGAAGATGTAGCCATAAAAAAGACCAAATATTTTGAACCAAATCAAACTAATATCGTACGTTCCATACAGATAGTACCGCGGAATTCCATTAAAAATTTGGGGAATATTTTGATCTGGAGATGAGAAAAGAACACCGTTATCCAATAGTATTCTCACCCAACTAATGCTAGAATCAAGATTATCATGAATTAAAATGTGAGAATTTTCACCGTGATAAAATAAAGGTGAAAAATAAATAAGAATAATTAAGAGAGATACCCCAATCAGGAAATTGCGATTGACTATTAAAGATTGAACGGTTTTTCTCATAAATTCCTTTTCAAATGTTCCCTTAAGTGAATTTAGAACAGGCTTGAAATGAAGTTCTCTGTTCTTTGATTTGAACTTGCAATTGATTTTTTCATGGGTGTAATATTTTGATTAAACGCCTGCGCGAAGGTTCCCGATAAACCTGATAGTCCCGATAGTTATTAGGATGGGATGGCTTTGTTTTTTATTAACTGTATTGGATCTACTTATTAGGTTATCTAAAGAAAACTTGTCAAACTCTTCGGGTAAAATTAGTAAAGTAATCTGGATGTATTAAGCCTTCCGAAGGATGACTCGAAACTTTACCTTGGTTCAAGTCCTCGCACCACGCTGGTTCAAGTCCTCAGACTTAGACCTGTCTCTCAAGTGGGCAAGCAGACTTGGACCTGGCTCTCAGGTGGGCAAGCGGACTTGGACCTCATATTACTTCAGTTACTAGTTTATAGTCAGCGTACATTAAAAAAAACGCTAAATTTCAAGGTGGAGGGAGGGTAACCTCCTTATTGTCTGTGAACCTGCTCGCGCGTTTGTAACGTGTGAGGAAATTATGTTTGGAGTTCTATTCAATCAGCGACAGCACGGTTCCCGAAGCAAACTCGGCTCCTATGAATCCTTTTTCAAGCTGAAAATAGAGTATGTCAAATGTGTCAATTTGGTATGAGTGAATATAATACACGTCTTCGAATACATTGTTATTTAGTGTAACGGAATTCTTGACATCATTGTAATTATAATCATCCATGTCCTGACCATGGTAGTCACAATAATACACGGATAGTAACCAGCCCTTCCACTCAGCATCCAATAAAACCTGACCTTGTCCCCATACATCAGCCCTAAAATGAAAGGTCATTTTATCTCCCCCTTGTTGGTTTTCAAAGATTAAAATATGGTTCTCTATGCTATAATCATCGCACCAGTTTTTCTCCTCATACACGTATGTTTCTTCACTCAGAAATGTATAAATGATGATCTTTCCTGAATTATTTACATAGCTGAACCCTGATTCTTTTGATTTTTCTATGAACGCATCGGCACAATCTAAGGTAAAATCGCCATTCCCAATTGATCCGTCACAGCGGACACAACTTTCCATTATCAGGATGCACAATAGAAAACTTAATACTTGGATTACACTTTTCATGCAGTTGTGTAGTTGGGCGTCTAATATATAGATGAATGGAAGTTCCATAGCGTTGTATTTGACTTGAATATTTTACTGTCGGTGTCGACGAAGAGACTCTGCTGAGGGCATGGCTATTACATGATTTATAAGTTTATATGTAATAATTACTTTACAAAAAGTAAAATAAACTTGTCAAAATGTAAAATAAACTTTATATTTATAGCGTTAACTGATAAAATCACACGTTATGAAAACACAATTGTTATTTCCACACAGTTTCAAAAAACTTGGCTGGATATTGCTTTTACCTGCTGCAGCTCTGGGAATCCTCCAACTGTTTGACGTCCTCGACACTTCTTTTATGGAGTTTAACATTTTTGCCATACACAGTGATGAGTTTATGGGTGATTCTGGATGGTTTATGGTAATAAAGAATGACCTAAGCGATGAATTGGCAGGAGTGTTTTTTATTATCGGAGGAATTATAGTGGCATTCTCAAAAGAAAAAAATGAAGATGAATATATTGCAAAGATCCGGTTGGATTCGCTTTTATGGGCAACCTATCTTAATTACGTGCTTCTGGTTCTTGCCTTCATTTTTATTTATGGGATAAGCTTTTATATGGTCATGATGTTCAATATGTTCACCATACTCGTATTCTTCATTGTCAGATTCAACCTCATGCTCTATCGGGCCAAAAGATTGCTTACCAATGAAAAATAACTTAAAAGTAGAAAGAGCAATTAAAAACATCACTCAAGCAGATCTAGCTGGCTTGGTTGGAGTAAGCAGGCAAAGTATCAACGCCATGGAATTAAATAAATATGTTCCTTCCACGGTACTCTCTCTGAAGATCGCACGAGTTTTTAAGAAACAGGTTGAGGAGATCTTCTATCTGGACGATAGTGATTAAGTGCGAGCATTGTTGAGATCCTAGTGTACTTTCTTATTGCATAAGATTGTGAATGGTTATTTTTTATTGCGGTTGCTATCAATGCGTAGCAGATTATCCAGGGAAAACCTGTCCCATTCCTTCGGCAATATCAGTAGCGTAACTAAAAGCATGGTGCGGTATAGTACATGTGACAAATTCCAGATAGGGTCCGCTAATCCATGTCCGAATGTAACTATCACGAGCACCGAGGCTAGCGCATAGAGTGCATAGTTCTTCTTGAAACCAATTACCAATAAAGCGCCTGCAATGAGTTCAATATAGGATGTGTAATAAGCAGTTGCATGAATGAGGAAGTGGGGTAGTAAGTCCTTATAGGTATCAAAAAAGTAAGGTTTATGATATACGTCCTCCACTCCCCATATAAAAACCTTACCGAAACCCTGCATCAGAAATATAAATCCTAGTAGCAATCGAAGAGTCAATGCCGCTATTTGCCTGTTCAAGTTCATCGTATTTTATTTTTCGAACACAAAAGATATTAATCTTGGAATAGCAGTTTCATCATTATTGTCGAACCATTCTTTTAATTCCAAAACTTTAAATCCACTTATTGTCGCTGAATTGATGTATTCTGAAACATGATGTGTAAATACCTCAAGTTCTATGATTCCATTCTCAGTTTCATATCTTGCTTTAGTACCCGTGTATTGTTTAAAAGGATGAAGTTCACAAACGAAGAACTTTCCTTTAGGTTTTAATTTTTTAAATCCTTCGCTAAAAATAAAATCCAGATCAGAAATATGCTCTAACGTCAGGCTGCAAGAGATCAGATCTGCGTAGTTGTCTTTTATGTCCCAGGGTTTGTTCAAATCGGCTTGTTGGAAATTCACCTTATCCGACTTGATTTTTTCTTTCGCTTTAAGAAGCATTTTCCCGGAGAAGTCCATACCAATAATTGAACTTGCTTTTTCTGCCAGCCACTGAGTATTTTTTCCTGTGCCACACCCCAGTTCCAGTACGGTTGTAAAGTCGTATCTATCTAAAGTTTGTTTAGCTACAATTTCCTCCAGATCACGTGTTTTATTTTCACCAGTGTCATAAGTATTTGCCCAATCATTATATGATTTGTCAATTGTCATTTTGATAAAATATGATGGAAGGGGTAAAAATAGGATAATGATTTGAATACGAAGCTGGCTTATGCGTTTGCAGCGCTCGCTTGTTTAGTGTCAGGTGTTAACACTTGATAATCTTTATAACCGAAATTCTTTCAAGTTCCGTCTTTTCCTTTTGCGATTTAAATCCCTCAAATATCCAGGCATTGGTATAGTCAAACAAAATCCCCAAAACATAAACTATCGAGATTAAAGCAGCTGCGCTCACGATTGTATACTTCTCAAGTAGAGTGAAGAACGAATTTGCTGGGAGAAAAAAAGCAAATAGAACACCCATAATCCAAATGAATGATAACATCCCAATTATCAAGATGTCAACGAATAGAGTTGTAGTTCGCATAGAGTAAATGAAAAATAAATTTGTGTCAACTGTTCTACTTACAAGGGGTAATTATATTATTTCCGTTTCTTTAAAAGCCAATGATATACGTTTTGGTTACCCATGGTCACCACATAGGCTTGGACAAACTCCCAGCCACTTTCACCCATGTAGTTGAGTGCATCAACCATTGAGTTAAAAGCTTGAACGTCTCCTGTTTTTTCGTCTCTCATTCTTGTGTCCTGAAAAAACTTACGTTCTTGACCAAAGTCCACTCGTACTATAACTTTAGTACTAAGAAATCTTTGTGTACCAACAAGTTGACAATAAACATAATTGACTGAATCTGAGGCAGGATCCATGTTCTGTGCTTGCGCAGTTTTTCCTATTAGAACTATTAGGATCAAAGTCATCAGAAAGAATGAATTTTTCATTGATGTTTAATTTATCGTTAATGTTATTAGAAATATTGATCTAATTTTGGAGCAGGTCTCTTCCAATTCGTCATATGCTGCACAATTCCTTCGTAATAAGCTAAGATTTGATTCTCAATTAGTTCTACAAACTTTTTGGTACTTCCAAAATTTGCTCCATATCCTTCATTTAGAACTACATGAAAAGCTTGGATTTCCTTTCCTTTTGTGAGCTCCGTTAGAGTATCCAATTCTGACAAATTTACTTTTATGTTCTCTTTCGCGAATTTGATACTAGCTTCAATCCATATATTGCTGCCAATTTTATTGAATACTTCTGCGTTCTGTTTCTCACAGTTTTGAAGTTGTTTGGCTATCCAACTGATACGAGCTTGAGTTCCCTTATTCATGGGTGGAATTGTCTTCACTGACATTGATACAATTCTACGCTCGAATTCCAGAATGACTTTTATATCCGAAACAGAATCCTTTACACTTAGCATACCCTCTATGTAATTTTCTTTGACAAGTTTTAACATATCTAGCTTTATACTATCCTTTCCTTTTGGAGTGGATTTCACAAGAACACCTAGTTTTCTACTGAGAAGCAAGGCTATATCCTTTTCTTCTTCATACCAACTTAAGAGAGCATCTTCTATGTAGGGATCTGAAACCTTCATGGGTTTTTGAGCCCTCACACTCTCAACTAGATCTTTCCACCCAACTTTCATTTGCGTGTAGCCACTAACGCCTGAGGTCGGATTACTGATGTACGCAAGTACTTCTTGCATTATTTGGACTTGATCATAGTCCTTAATGTTATCATCATTTTTAAATAATAGCAATTGTCCAATTGTCCTTAAATAAGTCCAAGAAAAATGAGAGAGTAAAACATGTTTCGGGACTCTTACTTTTACAGGCGAAATAGAAGAATCTCTTACAAATTCGTTCGATACGGTGACTAGATTAGTTACTTTAAGTTTGTTTGCCAACGTTAAATACCGCTCGACTTGACTCTTGTCAACCCTGTTGTTCTTATTTTTCATTTCAAAGAACGCCGCTTCCTGAATTAGGCCTTTTACAACAATGACAATTAGCCCATCAACTCTGGATGTATCAATATCAGGAAATGTTGCTTCTGTGAAATAATACGCTCTTCCTCCTCGGTTAAGCCTTAATTCTTTAAAAATATTGTCGCGGTACTCTTTCACCAGCCTAAGACTTGAAAGAAATATAGAAGCTAGAGCCATTTCGTCACCAGTTTTCAACGATGGAATTAGCCTTGCAGGTTGCACCTGAATTTGCCCAGATTCTATAAATAAATCGAAGTGATCTTTTCGAAGACCGACTAATTTCGTGAATTTCTTTCCAATCATAATATGCGATATGAAAAATTCGGATTAAGTAATATTAACGCAAAAATTTAAATTAAATATAACATTTTTACATAAACAGAAATATTCAAATAAATACGTTCACAACAAACTTATCTACCCTCATATTCTTTTCCCTAACTCTACCTCCAACTCTCCCCTGAATGCCTGAGACCCAACACCCCAATATCTATGATATAGACTGCCCGAATGCCGGCACTTCTGCTGTTGGAAATGTTCTGGGAAATGATAGTGAAAATAAACAATACTCTATTAGACAGTTGGGTATATAAATGAATGACTCATGATAATAGTAAAGTGTGACTCATGCGGAAGTGAAATTCATGTCTTGAAGTATGAAATAGACATGAGCGAAAACAATCTTTATTATTATCGGTAATCAAGGAATGTTTCCAGCAAAGAAAAAATGGTTGGAACACAGCGCATCGTGGGAGGTAAAAATAGAATAATGATTGAAATACTCGCTGGTCCAGGCAAACTAGTATCCATACACTGAAAGGTGAAACGATTGCTCATTTGATCTTGAGCCAGGTTAAAAAACTCCTTACATTTTCAGGGTGGCCTTGCTCTGCCGACCTGTCGCCGAAGCGCAGCGAAGGAGGAAGCGGCTTCGCGAAGGCAAGCGGGAGGGTAGTGTCCTTTATTGTACCCCCCGGGGGTCGAATGTTGCTCGTGAGCAACATTTGCAATTTATGGTGTTTTTTGAACCTAAAATTGCTCTCATTGACATAAAAACTTGCATTTTTATTTTGCGGTTTTTTGAATTCTTCCTGTTCTTCCGGTGTAAGGTTTAAAACCTGGCACGAGAGAACAAACTGAAGGGTTCATGGGAGTTTTCAGCAAGTAAGGAACTGCTCATCATAATAAAGACAGAAGGTGATTCGGATACCTATAAGTTGTTGAGACTCAAGCAAAATGAGATGTGGTTGGAAGAATTGGATTTAAAAGAAGTACATTCGCGGCCTTAAAAACCTGTATTTTTCTAACCTAATAAATTCAATAAAATGAAACTAATGAAATCAACAATCACTCTTTCGCTGATAAGCCTATTGATAATGGGGCTCAGTTCTTGTGCTAAATATGAACTTGGCTTAGTGGAAGATAACTACGCGGGCGACGTGATGGTGACTTCTACAGGAAGCGATCCGTCAGGAGACTTTGTAGGAGATGGAGATGCAGGTACTTATTCGTTTACCTATACTAATTCGACTAAGAAAGCGGATGTTCGTTTTGACATCACAACGCCTACCGGTTCGGTACAAATGGTGGTCAATGATGCTAAAGGAAATGTTGTTCTTGATGAAATCATAGTAGGTGGAGCAAGTATAGATACCTTTTCCGGCCTGACATCTGAAGGCAAATCCGGTGTTTGGAAAGTGACAATCACCCTGATCGATTTTGATGGAGATGGTAGTTACTCAATAAATCCGGCCTAACATAAACTTTATATAATCAACATTGTATAACCCGCAGGAATTATCTTGCGGGTTTTTTTATCTTAAAATTAATCCATGCAACCAACGGTTTCGATAACTCGTCAGATCATGAGATCAACCCTGTTTATCATGTAGAAGTCAAAAGGGTAATAAGTTTTTCACCAACATCAACGGAAATGTCGAATTTGGTTGTGTCATAACTACCTGATTTTCCCTCCCATTCTTTTCCCTAACTTTGCTCCCCAACTCTCCCCTGAATGTCCGAAACCGAATTCCTTGACATTTACCATATAGGCTGCCTAAAAACTGAGACTCCGGCTATTGTAAATTTTCTGGGAGATGATAGCGAAATAAACATTATTCGATTAGATAGTCAGGCATAAAAATGGATCACTCATGATAGAAGTAAATTGTGACTTATGCGGAAGTGAAAATCATGCCTTGAAGTATGAAATCGACGTAAGTGAAAACAATCTCAGATATTACAGGTATTCGAGGAACATACCCGGTAATGAAAAAATGGTTGGAATACTTCGGATAGTGGAATGCAAAAATTGTAAGCTTATGTTTACAAATCCTCGATTTTCAACCGACGAGCTGGAGCTTGTATATTCTTCGGAAAAAGTAATCGGAGGTAATTGGAAGGATTTTAGATATTTGTTTAATCCCAATTTACCTGATGAAATGCAGGGTGTAAAAAAGAAAACTGCATATGACTCAAATTTGTATCAATGGAAATTTGATGTTATAAACACATATTGCAAAGCTCCACCCGAACAGTTGAAACTAATCGACATCGGTTGTGGTAATGGAAAATTTGTCTTTGATGCTATTCATCACGGATTTGATGCAGTTGGCATTGATCTCAGTCCGGATCGCATCAGAAAGGGCAGGGAACTTTATAACCTCAGTGACGATAGATTGAAATGTATGAATGTTGATGACTTTTCTGAAACTGAAAAGTATGATATAATAGTGATGTGGGATCTTATTGAGCACGTAGAAAGTCCTTCCTCCTTATTGAGAAGTTTGAACAAGATCGCGCATAAGGATACGGTAATCTTTGCCTTAACCATGTCAATTGATTCGATTACCTATAGATTGTTTAAGAAGCACTGGAACTATATTAACCCTACTCAACATCTTAATTACTTTTCACATTCCACGATAAAAAAGATGTTTGAAAAAAATTCCTTCGAGCTGGTTGGAGTAGAAATGGATAATTCAAAAAATAAAAATATAATTTCTTTGATAACCAGAATTTTGGTTGGTAAAATGAACCAATTCTTTTTTCATATTTATAGTAAAGAAAGCTTTCTAAGGATATTATTCAGGCCTTTTCAACGAGGGATTTCAAATGAGAGAATGAAAAAGAGAATTGAAAATTTATATCCTGGTAAATATGTTGGGAGATATCATGATAATTTCGTCTTTGTTGCGAAGTTAGCAGAGCAATTTAAGATTCAAAGCTAATGTGCAGAACCGGGCTACAAGTGAGGAAAACGTGTACCTGATTAAATAACTAACTAACCAAATAAACTAACAATTTGATCCCAACATACGGATTTGGAGTAATTATACAAGCCAGGGTGGGCTCCACCAGGCTTCCTAATAAAGTGATCCTGCCCTTCTATGAGGATTACTCCATATTGGAGATCATCATAGATAAAGTAAGGTCAATCTTAGGTGATTATCCGATCGTTGTAGCTACCACCTCGAAAATAAAAGATGAAGTTATCGTCGAGACTGCGAGATCCAGGGGCGTGGATGTTTACAGAGGATCGGAAGAAGATGTTCTGGACAGGTTTATCGGCGCTGCCAACGAGCAGGAAATAACGAAGATCATCAGAATTTGTGCAGACAATCCATTCCTTGATAAACACGCTTTACAGCAATTAACAAATGAATATTACGACAACCCGGTCGACTACATGAGTTACCTGTTGGCCAACGATCTTCCTTCTATAAGATCTAACCTGGGCCTTTTTGCGGAGATTGCCTCTATCGAGGCTTTGATGAAGGTCGCGGAACTGACAGATGAAAAACGATATCACGAGCATGTGACGAATTATATCTATTCAAATCCTGCAGCGTTCAAACTCGCCTGGCTGGATGTTCCTGAGGATCTGTTCAACAGATCTGACATACGACTTACCCTGGACACCTTATCCGATTTCGATCTGCAGAAGAAGATCTATTCTGAATTGTCCGAAAAACATTCTTCATTTGGGATTAATGAAATTATCTTGCATCTTGATAGCCATCCTGAATACCTACAGGCCATGAAAGAACAGATCGCCCAAAACCCAAAATAGTCGTTGATGTTCCACACGTATATCATAGGAGAGATAGGTCAGAACCATAATGGGGAGGTGGATACAGCCAAACAGATTATTGATGTGATGGCTGCACCGGTCACGGATGAGTTATTTGGTCAGGAATTAAAACCGATGGATGCTGTTAAGTTTACGAAAAGAGATCTCAGCGAGGAGCTATCGGCGGAAGCAAGCCTCGAGCCCTATGATAATCCAAATTCTTTTGGAAAGACATACGGCGAACACCGGGCGTTTTTGGAACTCAATGATGAGCAACATCATGAGCTGTATGAATATGCGAAATCCAAAGGACTGGAGTTCATTGAAACACTGTGCGCAAAGGGTTGCCTGACCATGCTTGACAAGTTCACGCCGGATAAACTGAAGGTTGCTTCACGGGATCTGTCAAATTTACCTTTACTCGAGGTGCTGGCCGAAACGAAGATCCCAATAATCTTATCGACAGGAATGGCGGGGCAATCTGAGCTGGATGAAGCGTTAGAAATCGTAACAAAACATCACGATCAGATATCCATACTCCATTGTATATCACAATATCCTTCGGAGTATTCTAATATAAATCTAAACTCGATTCCCTATTTAAAACAACATTATCCTGATTATACGATCGGATATTCCGATCATTCTATAGGAATCATGATACCGGTTGCAGCAGTGAGTCTGGGAGCATCCATGATTGAAAAGCATGTTACCCTTGATCGCGGGATGAAAGGTACAGATCATAAAGGTTCGTTGGGACCGGATGGTATTTTTCGCATGGTAAGGGATATCAGGAATGTGGAAAAAAGTTTTGGTAAGAATGATATTTTTATCGACGAATCTGTAACGGGTGTAAGAGAAAAACTGGAACGGTCGATAGCATCGTCACAAGAGATCGCGGAAGGGGCAGTAATTACTGAAGCGTATTTACATCTTCTGAGTCCGGGAAACGGATTGAAATGGATTGAAAGGGATAAGATTATTGGAAAAAAGGCTTTGGAAAAAATATCGAAGGATTCCATTATCTATGAAAACATGATTGAATGAAAGATATTAAGCTGGTATTCACTGATATAGATGGAGTATGGACCGACGGAGGGATGTTCTATGATCAGAAAGGAAGTGAGTTCAAAAAATTCAATACCTCTGATAGTGCAGGAGTCATTTTTCTTCGGTCAAATAACATTCGTTTGGCCATTCTTACAGGAGAGCAAACAAGCATTGTCGAGCACCGGGCAAAAAAACTTAAGATTGAAAAAGTATTTCTTGGTGTGAAAGATAAACTGGAAACGGCATCTTTATATTGCAGTGAACTGGGTATTGGGCTGGAGAACGTGGCTTTTATTGGCGACGACCTTAATGATCTGGAGCTATTGAAAAAGGTAGGTATCAGCGCCACGCCTGCGGATGCACCTGCATATGTGAGCGAACACGTAGATTGGGTCATGGAGAAGAAAGGAGGTGAAGGCGTGTTTAGAGAGTTCGTAGAACGGATATTATCTGAGAATAATTTACTTGAATCAACGATAGAGAAATTTATAAACCCACCTCATAATCAGCCGGCTAATGGAGGAGATCCATCTCTTAAAGGAAATTGAACAAACCTATCCTGTAGAGAATATTGAGGTTAGAGGAATGCAGTTCTGGCCATATCTGCGCATTTACATCGCTGACAAGCTATTTTTTAATAAGGACAGACGTGCGAAAGTTGACAAGAAAATTGCGGGTAGTTTTTTCAGATCCTGGTATTACGGCTTTTCAAGCCTGTTCAAAAAATATGATTATTTCATTTTCTCTGCCAGTCATCAAAGGAGAAAGATAGGTGACAAGTACGTAGACCGTTGCGACTATATAGCTGACGAACTGCCCTCATCATTATATTTTGAACTACCTAAATTCAGGCATTATCCAAAGAGAAAGATCCCGACTCAGAATATTGTTTCCAAGTACGTTCTGTATCTCGTGGAAGCATTCTATTCGAAATTTCTTTTAGGGAAAGTAAAGATTACCGGTGAGGAGATCATCAGGGAGATATTTGAGAAATATGAGGTACAGGTCGATCATCATGCATTAGCCCGCAGATTAGTGGCGCAGAACAAAGCAGGGAACTGGTTTGCCGCGCGTTACAAACCCAAAGCAGTATTTCTCATCGCACCCTATACCAACATGCCATTCGTGAAAGCGTTCAAGGACCGGGGCATCAAAGTAATTGAGCTGCAACACGGAGTGATCAACAGATCGCATTACGCCTATAATATTTCAAAATCGTTTGATAGAAATTTTTACCCGGATTACCTGCTGACGTTCGGTGCAGAGGAATTGGAGGTTTTTAATGCAGATAACTTTTACATTCAGAAGAGCAGAGTAATCCCGGTCGGTTCCTTTTACATCGATTATGTTTCGTCCGAATATCAGCCGGATAACAAACTCCGCACAATCAAAAAGCCTTTTAAAAACATGGTTGCCGTAACCGGACAAGAAGCATTGGAGGATCTTTTGATCCCATTCTTAGTAGAAGCGGCCAATTCTTCTTCAGAGACATTATTCGTGTACATACCCAGGTACCATAAGGATGGATACTATGACCGGTTTGATTTTCCTGAAAATCTGAAGTTAATTGATTGGCTCGATACCTACGAGTTGATCGCAGACGCTGATTTTCACGCAACCATAAGCTCGACTTGTGCGTTAGAGGCACCTTCGTTGGGTACTCAGAATATTTTGATCAATCTGGAGGGTAGGGCCAGGGAATATTATGGGGAAGCGTTGAATGATGAAAAGATCACAAAATATGCAGATTCGGTTGATGAGTTTGTCCGATTAATCCGTGAGTTTAATGTCTCGGGAGCAGAATCCATTAAGGAATCGAACAAACATATTATTATGCCCGGATACCGGCATAATATTAAAGCCGCCCTAAATCATATTTTAAACTAGATGAAAGTCGATTTAAAATCTTTTTTAAAATCTGCGTCAATTTATACTGCAGCTAATTTTATAAATGCTGCCATACCTTTCTTCCTGTTACCGGTGCTCACGAGATTTCTCAGCACATCTGATTACGGCGTTCTCGCCATGTTTCAGCTTTTGATCAGCGCCACCTTTCCATTCATGGGTTTGAATTCGACCACCGCATTGAGCAGGCAGTATTTCGAAAAAGATAAAATCGACTTTCCCGCCTATGTGACGAATTGCATTTTTATTCTATTTGGCAGTACTGCAGTGGTTATTCTGATCTTTTGGATATTCAGTAACCCAATTGCCAGCTTTACCGAGTTTCCTGTCCAATGGCTATGGGCTGTGGTTCTTTTTGCATTTGCGCAAAAGTTGACGGAATATATCCTTGAGTTATGGAGGGTACAACAAAAAACGGTGCGTTTTGGTGTATTCAGAATGATCAGAACCTCCCTGGATCTGGGGCTGTCACTTTTCTTCATTATTATTCTTAAAAATACATGGGAAGGCAGGATCGAAGGCCAATTATACGCGGTAGTCTTTTTTGGACTGATCACATTCTTCTATTTATTCAGGGAGAAGTGGATAAAATTCAAGTGGAATGCAGGTTATATCAAGCATGCCCTAATTTATGGGGCACCACTCATACCTCATGTTCTGGGTGGAATAATCATCCACATGTCGGATAGAATTTTCATTGCAAAGATGGTTGGTATTTCTGAAGTTGGATTATACAGCGTGGGATTTCAAGTTGGTATGCTGATAGCCTTGCTGCAAAATTCTTTTAATCAGGCATGGAGTCCATGGCTCTTTGGCAAGTTGAAAGAAAATGATGATGATGTAAAGAAGTCGATAGTGAAAATAACCTACGGATACATTGGGATAATATTAATTTTGGCTCTCGGCTTATCGCTCATGGCACCAACGTTTTTTGACTTGTTTATTGGAAAGGAATTTTCCGGTGCGAGAGTGTTCGTAACTTTGATTGCCTTCGGTTTTGCTTTTAATGGTATGTATAAGATGTTTGTGAACTATCTCTTTTATATTCAAAAGACTTATATCATCGGATTACTAACCTTGCTGATTACCGTTTTGAATCTGGTTTTGAACTATATTCTCATTGGAAGAAATGGAGCTGTCGGGGCAGCGCAGGCGACAACCATTTCTTATGCAGCGCAGTTTATTTTAGCGTGGTTGATCTGCGCAAGGGTATATTCCATGCCATGGTTTAATTTTTTAGATAAGACAAAAAAGAAATAGTACAGCATTGTGATTGGATTTCTTAGCTATTTATCTACTGTCGCGTATATACCTCATTGGGTGATCATGTTCGCCTTTTTATGGGCAGTGATCAAGTATAGGGTAAGCCTGATCAGTTCGGTTCAAGGATTTATCAAATCAAATAATCCGGCGGTCAATATAAATCTGATCCTCATTCTGTTGATCATATTTCTTAGCCTGTTAAACAGGATCCTCCACTCAAACCAGATGGGGGGTGCCAGATCTGTATTACCTTTCTTTGTGCTTACCCTCGCTACTTATTTTATTGCTATTAAAATCAAACGGTTTGATCTCAAGATCCTGATTTACCTGATATGTCTCGAAGGATTAGTGGTAATGGCAGAATATTTTATAGGTGTGAGTACTTTTTTTACCAACTTGCCCAGGTTCAAGGGGTTTGGTGAGGGTGATTTCTTCTACTTCAGAAGACCATTGGGATTGAGCGAAAATTCCAGTCACATTGCTACAAAAGCTTTCATTGGAATACTGCTGATTGATTACCTCAAACAAAGATCGAGGCTGTTTCTTATACTGAAATTGATCCTTTTTGTAACAATTTTCATGACGTTCAATAGAACGATCTTGATGAGTCTGATAGTTTATTTATTCATAAGCATCTTGCTAAACCAATTTCAGGGAAGGAAGAAAGTTTATGAGTTTTTGGTTGGAGCAATTATAATATTGGCTGGTTTGGCGGTTGTTGGTGCACTTTCTATAAATTACTTTGACGAGATATTTGCAAAACTCACGCGTGACAAAGGAGAGTTGGATCTGTCGGGCAGGGAGAGCATATGGAGTTACTATGTTAGTTTCATCGAATCACATCTTATTTTTGGAAACGGTTCTTATAAACTTTGGTTTGGAAAATACCATGCACATAATTCATATTTGCAGCTGCTGGCCACAAATGGAATTATTATTTCCATTCTTTATATAGTGTTAATTCTAAAGAACATTCGATTTAGTGCTTTTGCTGTGATCCTGGCAATCCTGATTTATTCAACTGCACAGTACGGAATTTTTTGGGGAATCTCCCTCATAGATCTCGTTATGTTCACATTTCTCTTTAATCAGCATGTAGTGGAATTGGAGGCAAAAGAGAAACCTGATTTGATCGGTGCCTGATCAGGATTTTTGCATATACTCTGTTACCTTTCTGTTGAACTGAATGAAAAGCAGCAGGACAATGCCTGCGACGAGAAAGATGAAGGAATACGTGATTACCGATTTTTTGAGAGAATGAGCCTTTTCTAAAATCACCGGTGAGCTATAGATAATATTCAGAGGTTCCAGCATGAATAATTGAGCTTCCAATAACTGCTTTTTCTCATATAGTTTTATAAGATCCATATGAGCTGGATTTGCATCTATGAATTGAAGATTCGAGTCTTTACCTTCATATCTGCTTAATAATATCCTTTGTAAACTATCGAGCTCACCTATCTCTTCATCGATCTTTACTAAAAATGATTCAAGACTGGATTTTCGAATTCGAATTTTCTTACTTATATAACTATTTTGATTTAAGAAGTGGTTCAATCCCTCAGGTAAACTACTCATATTTTTATCTATACTCTGAATGGTAATTTCAAGCACATTTGTTTCGAAGCCTCCTTCAATGAAGTATTCTAACATCTTCTTGTCTTCCGTAACAGCTTTGGCTTTTATACTTCTAATTCCCCTGGCCGTCTTCTCATCAATATTTAAGTTGCCTGCCAGTTCCTTGGCATTTCCCAAATTCAACTGAATCGAATTTAGAATCTTAACCAAACGATTATTAGACAGTATGCTGGAATTACCCAGGACCTGTATCTCGTAGCGTGGTTCGGACAGTTGGTATATGCCAAATCCTATTCCCGCACCCAGAATTAATAAGAGGATCAGAAATAGAATTTTCCTTCTTAAAAAAATATATATCTGGATAAATAACTCGGAGATATTTACTTCGTCGTCTATTCTCATACTAAATATCCGGTTGTGGTTACAGGATGTAGAGCGGTACAAAGTAAATAAATTAATCAGTAGTTTTGAAACAATAATAATTAGGACCAGTTAGCATCTCTATAAACCTCACATGGCCATCGCAACTAAAGTAGATCTCGGATTTGTATGTGTTGGGGGAAATAAATGTGGAACCTCCTGGCTGTACGAGATGCTTTGCCAGCATCCGGAATTAAATGTATCGATTAATAAGGAACCTCACTTCTTCTCGGAAAACTATGAAATGGGGCAGGATTGGTATGCCGGAAATTGGGATAAATCGAGCAAGGTGAGTGGAATCAAGGGAGAGTTATCCACAACCTATCTGTACGATGAACAAGCTATCGGGCGATTGGTAAACGATTACGTGGATATAAAGGTGCTTATCCTGCTACGTAATCCGCGTGAAAGGGCGCTTTCCCATCTTCGCCACGTACTGAGATCAGGAGAGATCAACGATCCTGCCGAAGCTGTTCGGCAACATCCGGAGATCATTTCGAATAGTTTATTTGGCAAGTGGTTGAGCATCCTTGCCAGGGAACTACCTGTTGAGAGGGTGAAGATTCTATTTTATGATCAGATAAGCAGCGATCCCCGGAATTTGATGTCTGAACTATTTGAGTTTCTTAGTGTGGATCCTGAATTTACACCGGATAAATTAACCTCGGTCGTTGGCAAAGGGTTTGATCCCAAGAGCGTCTGGATAGAGAAACTGAGAAGAAACACTTACTATTCACTTAAAAAAATGAGGATGTACAGGATGATGCGATTTATTAAAGGAACAAGAGTAACAGATCTTGTTAGAAATCTGAATGATAAAAATAATGACCAAAGGAATATTACTGAGGTGCTTGATAAGTACAAAAAACAACTGCTGGATGATCTCAACGAGTTGCTGACATCCCCACTTATATCCCGGGATGATCTTATAAAAGAGTGGAAAAAAAATCTTGTTGTACTGGAAGCATGAACTATTTTCCGTACTTGATCTTCTTGACGATCCTGTGGAGCAACCACTTCATTTCCAACCTCACTAAATAAGAATAGGAAGCATAATGGCCGTTTCCATTAATGGAAGCGAGGTAACTCAAAATTTGACCTGCGGGAACGAACCAACCCCCTTGTTGAGACAGGCTCCGGATATTGTTTTCGAATTCAGGATCGAGCTGGCCATTTTCATTTACAAAGCCTTCTGCAAAATGTGTATACACGATACAACAGCCATTTTGTCGTTTAAGGCGTTGAATGTTCTTCGGGTTCACTAATCTGTTAAACTCCTTGAGTGTATGTGCATCCGAGGAGCTGAACCATGCGTTTGAATATTGATCCTTTTTCCGGACGGGGTAGGGCATTTTCGGATCAGCAGCGAGTGTGTTGATCCCATTGAACACGAGGTTTCGGGTGAACCTAATGTTTTTTTTATACCAATCACCCCAGAAATGTGGCGAGACGGGGTCTTCTCCCGAAAATGCACGCCTGCCTGGAATTAAACCCATCAACCAGGAGAGCGGGGCAGTAAAGCGTTTATACCCCCAATAAATACTGTCAGGATTTTGGGAATGATTAATATTAATGACCGGATACTCTCTGATATGTTCTTTATACAACTCCACACCGGCAAGGATCTCTTCGGTATTAAAACTACCCGATCCGACTCCATGTAATGCGATCTCAAAGCCCGACTCTTTAAGTTCCGTAACAAATTTGCGATAATTCTCATCTTGTAAGCTACCGCCGCTGAAGTCATCGCGCGGAGGATACACCCACACCGTCTTTGTAATTTTTATTCCACACTCCTCAAGCAAGGCATAAACGGGAGCAATATTTTCGACTGTCGAATTGTCGGTATCATCAACGATTGTGAAGGCAAATGACTTATTATCCGGCCAGGTATTACTCATAAAGAAGAAATGATTGCAGTTATAGCGACTATACTTATCTTTGTAGCCATGACGAAAGTACAAATATCAGTATAATCTATTTCTTTGGCTTACCTCACGTCATCCCGTATCTCTATAGTGATTCCCTGCAGGAATGAAGAAAAATTCATTGCTCGTTGCCTCGATTCTATTTTAACAATTTCTTATCCGCTCGATAATATTGAAGTATTTGTATGCGACGGGATGAGCGATGATAATAGTAGAAACATAATTGAAGGATATACCGGGGGAAGTAACAGCAAGAGCGAGAGCAACAGAATCACGCTGTTAGATAATCCGTCCAAAACCACGCAGCATGCTCTGAACCTGGGGATAAATAGATCGAGCGGTGATTTTATTATCATTTTAGGCGCTCATGCGGAGTTGGATTACGATTATATTACAAATTGCCTTGAAGCATTTTCTAAAGATGATAAGCTTGGCTGTGTAGGTGGAGTTATTGAAAATATTTATGAAGACAATCAATCTAAAGGAATTGGTTATGCTATGTCTTCACCATTTGGGGTTGGGAACGCTTTTTTCAGGACAGGCAAGAAGGAGGGCTACGTAGATACCGTTGCCTTTGGTATGTACAAGAAGGAAGTGTTTGATAAGATTGGACTATTTGATGAGGAGTTGGTGAGGAACCAGGATGACGAATTCAATTTCAGACTCACAAAATCGGGTTATAAGATATATTTGTCGAGATCAATCAGGTCAAAATATTATGTCAGGTCATCTTTTGTAAAACTATTTCGGCAGTACTATCAGTACGGGTACTGGAAGGTATTCGTGAATAAAAAGCATAAGACCATCACCACGCTGAGGCAGCTGATACCTTTCTTGTTTGTGAGCTGGCTGATCCTGGGGGGAGTACTTTCATTGATTATCCCGGAGATTTGGGTCTTATACATTTTAGCTAACTCATTATACTTTGGATTAGTGATACTTTTTGGATTGCTGAAATCCATTAACCCGATGATTGTGCCAAGTATCTGGTTATCATTTTTTATTCTGCATATAAGTTACGGATTGGGATATCTTGAAGGCATATGGCAATTTGTGATACTTAATAATGCTCCCAAGAAAAAAAGTGAGCAGCTAACGCGTTAATGATCATGAATCAATTGAATGAAAAACTTCACTTATGGACGACGGCACTCATCCTGTTCACTATGCCCGTGTATCATGCGGCGCTGCCTTATATCATCATGCTGTTGGCTTTGAATTGGCTCGTTCTGAGTAAGCACCGTAGCTGGTTCTCAAGAAGAAACTTTAATTTAAGTGGTGTCCTGCTGATCTCTTATTACGTTCTTCACATCGCCGGCATGATCTATTCGACCAGTGTTCGGGAAGCTATAATTGACTTGGAGATTAAATCGTCTTTTGTTGTTTTACCCTTGATCTATTCACTTTCTCCGAGATTTGATGAAAGCAAAATGAGGACTTTGTTTATCAGCTTTGTAGGGGGCTGTTTCGTGGCCGTGATGATCTGCTTCGGCACGATCGCAAACAATTACTTCTTTATTCACCCGGG
This sequence comes from Bacteroidota bacterium, assembly GCA_022573915.1. Taxonomy (GTDB): domain Bacteria; phylum Bacteroidota; class Bacteroidia; order Chitinophagales; family JACZTA01; genus JACZTA01. Next base: position 35,035 of record JACZTA010000001.1, read on the forward strand.
AGCTGAATACTTTACGCATGGAAAGCATTTTTCGATATTGTTGCACCTTGGCTACTTTGCCATGTATCTGAATCTGTCGATCATCTTAATATTGTATATGCTGTTCCATGGAAGTTGGAAATTTTCTACTGCCTTCAGAATATTCCTGATTAGTTGCATCCTTCTGTTTGTTGTGGCGATATTTTTTACGGTTGCAAAAAATGGCATACTTACATTAGGACTATTAGCATTGGTTCTCTCGGTACTCTATGCCATCAAATACAAAAAATGGATTATTGGCATAGGGTCACTACTTTTCATGTTCGGAGTATTTGCATTGTTGATCTATAAGGTGCCCGGAAATATTGAGCGTTTTGAAAATGCGCTTAATGCGTTTACTCTTCAACTGCCGTCAAGTGATACACATGAAAGTTCAGAAGTAAGATTGCTCGCATGGAGATCAGCACTGGCTGTTTTTAAGGCTAATCCTTTGATAGGAGTGGGGACCGGAGATGTGGATGAAGAGCTGCTGGAGTATTACAACAGCAAAGGGTACACGCATCTCGAAGACATTCATCTGAATCCTCATAACCAATACCTGCAATCTGCTGTGGCACTTGGAATACTTGGATTGCTGATTTTACCTGTGATTTTTATAATAGCTTTTCTCGGATCGATTAAAGAGCGTAATTTAGCGAAGGTATTTTTCGTCATTATAATCGCCCTGGCAGCCGTCACGGAGTCGATCCTGGAGGTTCAGGCAGGTGTCATCTTTTTTGCGTTGTTCTATTCGTTGTTTCTTATAAGTCAAGATAATTCGGAGAACATACTGCAATTTAATAGACCATTAAAGTAGGCTACCCTCCCGCCACCGTGAATATTAAGCTTTTTTTTAAAGAAATGGAAGAGTAAATGAGCAGCCGATTAACTCAAGCTCGCGAGCGGACACCATATGCGCATTAACTTGTAACGCGTGTGGAATTAGAGGCGTGCAAGCAAGGTGGGGTTTAATTTAAAATTCAAAACTTAAAATTCAAAACTTAAAATTCAAAATTACCCTCGCTGTCTGCACCTTAGATTGTTTTGGTTACAGGATTACGCTGATTTACTACGACCATCATAATAAAAATTCCCTCATAAATAATCACCCTCCTCCTGAACTAATTATTTATTCTTATTTTAGAAGGGTATGTGCTGCAATGGTGGGTGAAAAGTAAAGTTTATTCGAGCAGATCAAAGACAATGAATCACATTTTCTCCATACTAATAATTCTTGTTCTGTCAGTATTGAGCGTTTCCGCGCAAACGGAAAATAATTCTTACAAGAACTTTACTGACACGGCATTTATAATTGGAGATAAGATCCCTGCTCCTTCAATTTACTTTGAATTTGATGGAAGCTCCCTTGTTAGAAAAGAATCCTATAACGCGGTAAAGGTTATTGCCAACTTCCTTATAAAGCATCCAAACCTAATGATTGAGATTGGCGTACATTCTGATTCCAGAGGAAGTGATGATTACAATAGGAGAATATCACAGATCAAGTCTGAAAATGTAAAGAATGTTTTAGTACTCGAGTTTGGTATTTCGAAGGATAGAATAGCTAATAGAGGGTATGGAGAATCTCAACCATTAGAAGATTGCTCCCTATACATTGAATGTGCACATGATGAAAGTGTTGAGGGCATCTGTATCATTGATTGCCCATGTCATCAAAGAAATAGACGGGTTGAACTAAAAATAATTGAACTTTAAGACCTCCGGTCTCAATCCAATTCAAAATTCAAAACTTAAAATTCAAAATTATCGCAACTGGGAAGATCCTTCCATCTTCTCTCAGATTTATCTAATTTTAACCTGACTTACCAATCTCATTAAATGATCCCTTTCTCTCCTCCTAAAATATATCAAGAAGTTATTGATGGTGTCGCGGAAACGCTTCGTTCCGGCTGGATCACTTCAGGGCCGAAGACCAAGGAATTTGAACAAAAACTTCTTGAGTATACGAATGCAAAGCGAGTGCTTTGCGTCAATTCAGGCACAGGAGGACTCGAATTAGTACTGAGATGGTTTGGTGTTGGGGAGGGTGATGAGGTGATCGTACCTGTTTATACTTATTGCGCTACAGCCAATGTGGTGGTTCATTGCGGAGCAAAACCTGTTTTTGTAGACGTAGGCGAGGATTTTAATATTGATCCTGGCAAGGTCAGAGCTGCCATCACAGAGAAGACCAAGGTCATTATTCCTGTGGATGTCGCAGGATATCCGTGCGATTACGATGAGTTGAACGCCTTGGTTAATGAGAATGATATCCGTAGCCAGTTTAAACAGCGAAGCGAGAACCAAACCAAATTATGCAGGATCCTGATCTTATCTGACTCAGCTCACTCGGTTGGCGCAGAGTACAAGGGTGCAAAGTCCGGAGCATTATGTGATGTATCGGTGTTTTCATTTCATGCGGTCAAGAATCTCACCACAGCCGAAGGTGGCGCCGTTTGTCTGAACCTGCAAGAACCCTTTGATAATGATGCGCTTTACGAACAGATGCGAATTACCGGATTACATGGACAGTCGGTGGATGCGATCGATAAGATAAATAAGGGACATTGGGAATATGATGTTGTGGAAGCGGGATATAAGTGGAATATGCCCGACGTATTGGCTGTGATGGGTCTTATAGAATTGAAATACTATGGCGACAAAACACTGGTCAGAAGAAGAGAGATATTTAATCAATACTCTAAATCACTCGAAGGATATCAATGGGCTCAAATTCCTCCATATGATCTTGAAGGTAAACTTTCGTCTTACCATGTTTATCTGCTGAGAATCAACGATATAAGTGAGGACCAACGTAATGAGATAATTAAGAAAATTTTTGAGAAAGAAGTGAGTGTCAATGTACATTTCAAGCCATTACCAATGTTGAGTTATTACAAGAATCTGGGATACGATATCAAGGATTATCCGGTGGCCTATGATAACTTTTCTCGTGAAATATCTTTACCGGTATATTTTGATCTAAGTGACGAGGATATTAAAACAGTTTGTGACGCGGTAATTGAATCCGTAGAGTCTATAATTAATAAATGATCTCAATCCCAATCCCAATCCCAATCTCAAACTCAACCCCAACCTTCATCCCCGGTTATGATTAAAAGACTATTCGAAATAATAATATCTTTCGTTGCTCTGATCTTATTCATGCCATTTTTCCTGATGATCATTCTCGCAATCTGGATCGAATCAAACGGATCTGTGATATACAAACAAAAAAGAGTAGGATTGAACAGAGTAGAGTTCAATATTTTCAAATTTCGAACCATGAAGCAGAACTCGGATAAAGAAGGCCTCCTAACTATTGGCAGTACTGACCGTAGAGTGACAGACGTAGGATTCGTTTTGCGCAAGACTAAATTGGATGAGCTGCCTCAGCTTTTTAATGTCTTGATAGGGAATATGAGCCTGGTGGGGCCAAGGCCGGAGGTTAAAAAGTTTGTGGATCTTTATGATGAAGAACAGCTGCAAATCTTATCTGTAAAACCGGGCATCACTGATTATGCTTCGATTGAGTTTGCCGACGAGAGTACTATATTGGAGACCTTTGAAGAACCTGAAAAAGGGTACGTAAATGAGATCATGCCTAAGAAGCTCGCACTTAATTTGGAATACATTAAGAACAGAAGTCTCGGCGGAGATTTCAAGATAATTCTCTTAACTTTACTTAGAATATTCAAAAAAAAGTAAGCCTCTCTTTCTAGTTGTCCTGTTATGTTAGGGTACATCAAATTTGAAAAGAATTTTCCTCGCTGGACAATTTTTCTTACAGATATTCTGATTTGTCTGTTTGCGCTATTCCTGGCGTATTTATTAAGATTTAATTTCGACGTTCCGAAGCCATACACTGATTCTCTGATCTACGTCGTACCGTTTGTTATAGCTGTCAGAATAATTGTTTTTCTACTCTTTAGAACCTACGCAGGTATCATTCAGCATACGAGCACAGAGGACGCGATCCGGATTTTTGTGGCTATTACCACAGGTTCGGCCGTTTTTATCTTGACAAATCTTGTCTGGTCTAATTTTACTGATAAAAATCTCATTCCACGCGCAATTGTAATTATAGATTGGTTTGTTACGATATTTTTCCTGGGTGCGTTCCGGTTATTGGTCAAGGTGTTATATTTCGAGTTGCGGACTGCCGACAAGAAACGTGTGAAGGTTATCATCTATGGGGCAGGTGAATCCGGTATAGTCACAAAGAGAACATTAGATGCTGACGCCTCCATTAATTACAAGATAATTGGATTTGTAGATGACGATAAAAAGCTCGCCCGCAAGAAGATCGAAGGGATCACGATATACAATGCGCAAAAAGGTTTTCATAAGCTTTTGCGCGATGCGAATGCAAATCTTTTAATTATATCTCCATCAAAAATTACGCGGGACCAAAAGAAAAGAATCGTAGATCTTTGTTTAAAGTATAAGACGAAGGTTCTCAATGTACCTCCTGCTTCGCAATGGATCAACGGGGAGTTAAGTGTGAACCAGATCCGGGCAATTAGAATTGAAGATCTGTTAGGCAGAGAGCCAATAAAATTAGATTCCAAAGAGATCAATAAGCAGATCACAGACAAGACGGTCCTGATTACCGGCGCTGCCGGATCAATAGGCAGCGAGATGGCAAGGCAAATCATGGAATTTAAACCCAAGAAGCTGGTGCTATTTGATCAATCGGAAACCGCAATTTATGAATTGGAGATCGAGTTCAGAAATACCTTCCATACAGCTAATTATGAATTTGTACTAGGCGACATCAGAAACAAGGACCGGATGACCAATGTTTTCGAGACATTTCATCCGGAGATCATCTATCATGCAGCAGCTTACAAGCATGTCCCTGTGATGGAGGAAAATCCTACTGAGTCTGTTCTAACAAATGTTCTGGGTACAAAGATCACGGCCGATTTGGCTGTTAAACATAACGTACAAACCTTTGTGCTGATCTCCACGGATAAAGCAGTGAACCCTACCAACGTGATGGGAGCGTCCAAGCGGATCGCAGAAATCTATGTACAGTCATTAGACAATAAATTACAGGAACAAAATGGTAAGCGAACCACTCATTTTATTACGACTCGATTTGGCAACGTCTTAGGTTCAAATGGTTCTGTAGTGCAGCTTTTTAGGAATCAAATTGCCAATGGAACTCCCGTCACCGTGACTCACCCGGAAGTGACAAGGTATTTTATGACGATTCCGGAAGCCTGCCAGCTAGTGCTGGAAGCCGGTGCGATGGGAAAGGGTGGAGAGATCTTCATATTTGATATGGGTGAATCCATTAAAATTGTTGAACTGGCAAGGAAGATGATAGAACTCTCAGGACTCGAGTTAGGGAAAGACATACAACTGGTGTTTACGGGATTAAGACCGGGAGAAAAGCTTTATGAGGAGTTGTTAAATAACGAGGAAAATACAATCCCTACCCATCATCCAAAAATTATGATAGGAAAGGTGAGGGAATATCCCTTCGGGGAAATTGAAGTTTCCATTGGGCAGCTGATCAGCCTATTCGAAAAGCAGAATAATGACGAGATAGTAGGGAAAATGAAGGAAATTGTACCTGAATTCGTGAGTAATAATTCAGTATTTCAAAAACTGGATACGTTGGAACGCGTTACTCAAACCGCAGAATCCGACGCATGATGTGAAGGAAGTTCTTTGTCAAAGCGATTTTCAATTACCGCTAGCATATCCTGAGGTTTATAAGTACGCCAGTTGATGTCATTCCATTCTTCTCCCAATTTAACATAAGCATCAACATTATACTGTTTCATTTCTACCAGTACATGAGACCTGAAATTAATCATTGAGATCCAACCTTCTCCTGTTCCATTTACATTGCCATTGAGCTCTCTAAACCAATCTTCGTAATAACAATCATCTGATCCATGAAAGTTCAGGACATTTTCACCGATGAGAATAAACTTATTAACTCCCAATTCGATCTGTTTGTCAATAATTTCTCTTTTAAACAATGCAACATCGTTGTTGATGGCATCATTCCATTCTCCGATCATTTCTATAACGGTAAAACCGGTTTTGTAATCGGTATAAAGAATTTTTACATAAAGTGTGGAGGAGCCAAAATCATCCCATTGAGGATGAATGCAGTAGTTGTAGATGGAGTTGGTATACTCGAATTCACTGTATTCCCGCCGGTAGAAAGGCGACCGTCTATCTTCGGAAGCAATGTATTCATCTCTCCAGCTAAAATGTGGTTCTATGTTCTGCATCTGAAACAAATATAAATCAAAACAATTGCATTAACAACATCCTGAAGGATGTTAATTACTTAGTTTACAGGATTCAAAAATATTTCTTTAACTTGGTATTGAATTTTTAAAATCTCCATCCATTTGATAATTTTATTATACGTATAAAACGGCAGAAAGTCATAAAACTAAAAAATTATGAAAGCACTAACATCATGTTATGCCTTGGTATTTTGTTTGATCCTCGTCGGTTCCGTTCAGGCAAAACATCAAAACCCAGTTGTTGATAACTTGGATTCTCGAATTTCATCATCTTATGAGAAGTATATAGGTGGTGATCTAATGGGTAATGCCGGTATCTTTGCTCGCATTACCACGGAATATCAGATTGAGAGTTTAATCTGCCAAAGCAACGACAGTGGCACCTGGGTAAATGATTTGAAAGAATGTCATAACCGCGACTGGAGTGGTGAACTGGAAGATATCATTATAAAGGTCTGGAACGACTCTACCTCGATGTATGAGGAAACATTTAAGGATGTCTACAGCTATGATGGCGATGGCAACCTTATAGAAATTCTTTTTCAGGATAAGGTTGGAGCCAACTGGGTAGATACCTATCGGATAACCTATACAAATGGTACGAATGGAAAACCTACATCTTCCTTGGCTGAATCATGGGATGGAACAAACTGGAATAATAGTTCAAAGACAACTTATACCTATGATGCTAATAACAATGTAACATCGGCGACTTCTCAAAATTGGGATGGAGCGATGTGGGTAAATTCAACCAAATTTAATTACACTTATGATGCCAATAATCTTAATACGGAAATAATTAGCCAATACTGGGACTCCGGGAGCAGCATGTGGGTGGACAGCTACAGGAATACTTACACGTATAATGCCAGCGATAAAATTGTAACCTCGGTGGGTGAGTCCTACGACGGAACAAATTGGAATCCAAGTTACGAGCAAACATACGTGTATGACGGTAACGGCAATCTGTCAACCTGCAAGGGAGCATTCTGGGCCGGCAGCGCATATGAGGATGATGTACTATACACCTACACATGGGGAGCGCTTTCATCTGTACCTGAACCAATAGTATCCTTTCAGCCGAGCGTATATCCAAATCCATTTAATACCACTGCTACAATAAGTTTTAATTATTTGAACGCAGCAAGTTATTCATTTGAACTATTCACAATTTCCGGTATCTCTGTTTTGAAATATGACGAAGTGAAAGAGGGCAGGATTGAAATAAGCAGGGACATTATCGAACCGGGAATGTATATTTACAGTATTACCGGTGAGGATGGAGTGGTGAGCACAGGTAAGTTGGTTGCACAATAAAATAATTCCGATGGTCTCTATGGTTCGTTGTGGGCCATAGAGATCATTTTCCTATCGCCTTTCTAACGCTTCCGGCTTTCAGTAATTTATTTTTAGCTTCTTCGTAACCTATTTCAAGCGCTTCTTGTACCAGCTTGCTGCCTCTTTCAATTAATTTCTCATTAGTCAGTTGCATATCGACCATCTTATTATCCAGCACTCTGCCAAGTTTGATCATTACTGCAGTACTGATCATGTTCAAGATCAGCTTTTCGGCTGTTCCCGCCTTCATCCTGGTACTTCCTGTGATGAATTCGGGCCCGACCACTATCTCGATGGGATGGTCAGCCCATTTTGCCAACTCAGTATCGGGGTTACAGGTAATGCATGCTGTAGTTATATTATTTTCCCTGCAGTTTCTTAACGCACCAATTACATACGGTGTAGAGCCGGAAGCAGAGAGCCCTATGACAACATCCTTGTAGTTTACATCATGTTCTTGCAAATCTTTCCAAGCCTGCGCCACATCGTCCTCAGCGAATTCCTGTGCCTTACGGATTGCAGGATCACCACCGGCTATTATTCCAATGACCAAGCCATGTTCGACTCCAAAAGTAGGAGGGCATTCAGATGCGTCCACAATACCCAGTCGACCACTGGTACCCGAACCTATATAAAATAACCGGCCACCACTCAACATCCTGTCATAAATATTCTCTACCAGCGGTTCTATCGAAGGGATGACCTTCGTTATTGCTTTCGCGACGGATTGATCTTCGGAATTGATTGCTTTCAATAAAAAACCGGTGGATTGTTTTTCCAGATCTCTATAGTTCGATTCGCTTTCTGTAATTTTCATCTTTACTATCCCCAATCAAGAATGAAATTCGATCAGCTTTTGAATTGGATCTTGCACAATTATTCCCATCTCTATTCCATTATCTCTTACGGCTTGCTCAAGAATACCTGAGAAAGTAAATGCTATGGATCCCACACTGTTCATCTTTAGGGATGTGGCTAGGTCATATTTTAAAACCTGGCTGATAATAAATTCATTGAAGCATTCGTACACAAGCTCAGAAATGAATTTATGTTCTATGTTTTCGGATAGAAATCTCGAAAAGGAGGCGAGAAACCTATTGGGGTGAGGTTGCTTATAAACGGTGTCAAGGATTTCATTCTTATCCAGTTTATATTTCAGATCGAATCTTTCGCTTAACTCAGTTGGCAGTTCCTTATAGATATGGGCTCTGATCAATTTTTTCCCCATATATGCTCCACTCCCTTCATCACCCATTATGAAGCCCAAAGCCGGGACGTTCTCAATAACCTCCTTTCCATCATAATAGCAAGAGTTCGAACCGGTTCCCAGGATGGTCGCAATGCCTGCTTCATGCTGGCAAAGTGCTCTGGCAGCTCCCAGTAGATCGTGATCCACAGTAATCTCTTCAGTGTTCTTGAAGACCTCCTTGATACCTTGTCTGACAACCTCACATCTTTTTTCACTCGAGCAGCCTGCGCCATAAAAAAATATCTTGGTGATGGAATCAGTGTCTATCTGCGAGGCCAGCTCTTTTTTCAGAAGGTCCGATATCTCATTCTGTGTTAAGAAAAAAGGATTGATTCCGGTGGTTTTGTAAATACCGTTATTATCAGCAGAAGTTATTGACCACGTCGTTGTAGTAGAACCACTATCGGCTATGAGATGCATTGTCTCTTAATCAAATAAAAAGCAATTTAGTTATTTTTAATAGATGGGGTTAGATTTTGATTCTTAAACCCACGTTGATCTGACGCAATCCACCGGGCATGATTCCGGAAGATACTCGATGTAACCTGGATGCTCTATAGATCTGGTTGGTGATATTCTTTGCGGCTAGAAAGATACTTGCATTGTTAAAAATGGTGTGCTTTTTCGTGTGAATGGCGTATGCAACTCCTGCATCTATCGAGGAATGAGAATCCAGCTTGCCAATCGCACCGTCCGCCGTCTCGTTCTCAAAATTCAAATACTCGGTGAACTGTTCTCCCACTAAGTGGTAACTCGCGTTGACAGTTATAGATTTATACGAGTAGATCATTCTCAGGTTCACAATAGAATTAGGTACATAAGGCACATAATTATTAGCTATCGCTTGATCACCAAATTGCATTTTAATTTTTTCTATCTCATCAAAGTTCTCAGAAGTAACAATTCCCCCAAACAAGCTGTCCTTTTCAAAGTAAACATCATATCCTTGTCGTTGTGCATTGATCATGTTAATGAGCTCAGCTTTAGTAGCATTGGTATGCTTGGTCTTGAAAAGATCCTTATCAACGAGTTCTCCGGATAATATCTTAGAATTCATCAATGTGATAAATCCGCTTAGTTTTAATGCATGATCTTTTACTCCCCCGAGGCGCAGAGGGTCAATATTGAAACCAATTTCTGTTCCACGTATTCTAACTGACCCTAATGATTCAAATGCTTCCTTACGACCGGCAGCGTAAAAATTATTGATATGGTTATTAAATACTGCCACTTCGAGGCTTATAATATTTTTAAGAAAACTACTTCTTAGCCCTGCATCAATATTATTACTAATCTCGGGCCTCATGTCGACCTCTTCTTCAGGTTCTGTGGATACCCCTTCCTCAATCTTCAGAAAGCCATATCCCGATGTCGGCGCCGAATAACCTTTATATCCCCCGAGGTACACATTGATATCGTTCGATTTCTTTTCGAGAACAGAATATTCTATAGTGGCTCCGGGCGAGAATTCTTTGAAATAATTATCCGCATACTCAGGAGTTAGTTTGGTCATTGAAACAGACTCGTACCTGATTATGGGATAGAAGCTGATTCTTCCGTTATTAAAGTTATCCTTCAAATAGATAGAAGAGGCGGAAAGAGCAAATTTCTCATCTTTCACAAGTGTACCTTCTCTTGCTGTTCTCGACGCATCGTTAGTGATCTCTTGGTTTCTAAATTGCTCCGAGTGATACCTAAACCCTAATTCGAGTTGATTTGTTGACTTCCCCATATTCCAGTCATATTGCAAAGTTTCCTCGATACCGCCAACAGAAAAATCCCTGTTTCGACCTTTGGTGCTTTCATATCCTCTAACCAGTTTGCCAACGCGTATATAATCGTTATCATTGAAAGAAGCATTGGCTAGATAGCTATATCGACTTTCCAAAATATTGGTTCCAAGGTATAGTTCTACGTCCTCGCCTTTGATCATTGCGGTATTTTGTCGCCACCAGTATCTCTTGAACTTCGACCCGTATACTTTTGATCGTAGCGTCATTTTTTCTGAGATGGCTATTTTGTGTACAACGTCGATGGCAAATCTTGTCGTAATCAAATCATCTGCATCGAAAGGATTTTGTTTCGGATCCGATTCAAAAGTAAAAGGGGTCAACCCGCTATAAGTAGCTTGAGAATTTTCCTGGTGATAGTTGAATTTGAAATACAATGATTGGTTTTTACTCAATTCTGTGTAGAGTTTGCCTGTGGTGTTGAATATTTTTGAGGAAGAATTATCTGTATAACCTCCAAATGTTTTATTCAAAACTTGTATTTCCGCACCCACTTTCTTCCACGTACCGCCATAAGTTATGTATTGCGAAAGATAATTGTTTGTTCCTCCAATCAAAGAAACATTTAATGTGGGTTTTAGGGGAGGTTTCTTGGTTATGTAGTTGATGGCACCAAAAATGGATTTAGACCCATACTTCAAAATCTCTGATCCTTTTATTACTTCTATTCCATCCAAACGGTCAGCGGGAGGGTTATAATAAGCTGCAGGCGATAAATATGGGGCCGGCGCTATTGGAGTACCATCTTCAAGAACCAATATCTTTTCAGATCTTCGGGGATAGGAGCCTCTAATACCAACATTCAAACGGTTAGAGATTCCCATGTCCCCGGCCACATTTATTCCGGGTATTAGTTTTAATATCTCTTCTGTACCCACCGCCTGTATTATCTCAAGATCTTTTTTAGACACAATCGTATTTGTCCCGGCGTAATCTTCGTTATAACTCTTGTTTGTTTTAGTAATGGTTACCTCCCGAATTTGGATAGCTTTAGCAGAGAGATAAATGTTTCCCAAGTTGATCATGGAGTTCGAAGAGGAGAGTATTTTCCCCTGTAATGTTATATCGTGGAATCCCAGGCAAATAAATGAAATATTATAAATACCAGCTTGCAGATTTTCTAAACGAAACTCACCGGACTCGTTGGAGTAAGTACCAATATTCTGGCTCACTATGACATTTACATATGAAAGTGGTACGTTTGAATCCTTGGCAAATATCTTACCTGATATGGAAGCATGCTGTGCATTTGTATTTAGCATCAGCGTAAAAAGCAGAAGAAATAAAGCCGACGAAAAGCGATGCATAATACCTATTTTTATTTAGACTAATTTTAAATAAGAGCAAAAGTAAGCTCAAAAAGTGAGAATGTCAATGATTTTTGCATTTATTTTTAGGACAGGTGCATTTTATTATAAATGGATCAATTCAACCCATCAGTATTTCGCAAGAGATTTATTTATCTTGCAAAAGCAACGCATAGCATAAAGGAGAAAATATGAATGATCAGATAAGTAACAGCGAAAAGAAAGGTCTTAAATTTTATTACCCGGTGATCCTTGCGGCAGTTTTAATCCTGGGCATGTACCTGGGAGATCAAATATCCCATCGAAATGCATCAAAGGGAAATATAATGGCTTTTGAGAGCAGGCTGAAGGTAAATCAGGTTCTGGAATATATAGATAAAAAATATGTGGACTCTGTTAACAAGACGGTTCTGATAAAATCTGCTATTCAAGGGATACTAAAAAATCTTGATCCTCACTCGGTTTATATATCGCCTACCAATTTACAGCAAGCCAGTGAATTTCTTCAAGGAAATTTTGAAGGAATTGGAATCAGATTTTTCATAGTTAATGATACCATTATGGTTGTCTCACCGATAGCGGGAGGACCATCAGCCGCCTTGGGGATTTTACCCGGAGATAAGATAATAGAAATCGAAAGTGAAAATGTTGCCGGTATTGGAATTAGCGAACAGGATGTGGTTAATATGCTCAGAGGTGAAAAGGGCAGTGCCGTAAATATTAGCATATTGAGAGCTAATACGCGCGCTATACTTGCGTTTGATATAATCAGAGATAAAATTCCACTTTATAGCGTCGACGTATCCTACATGGTTGATGAAAATATAGGGTATATAAAAATCAGTCATTTTAGCAGAACAACGAATACAGAATTTACGAAGGCTATCAACATTCTTAAATCGCAAGGTCTCCAAAAAATGATACTCGATCTGAGAGGAAACCCGGGTGGTTTCCTGAATGCGGCGATAGTATTGGCGGATGAATTTATAAATGAAGGTAAACTTCTGCTTTACACTGAAGGCCGTAGGCAAGAGAAGGAGGAATATAGGGCCAGCAAGGGGGGTAAGTTTGAGCAGGGTGATCTGGTGATCCTGATCGATAGAGGATCAGCTTCTGCAAGTGAAATTGTTGCAGGGGCAATACAGGACTGGGACAGGGGAGTGATCATTGGCAGGCGTTCGTTTGGAAAGGGCCTGGTACAAGAACAACATCAATTTGAGGATGGCTCCGCTATTCGCCTGACAATTGCCAGGTATTATACGCCTATAGGCCGTTGTATACAAAAACCATATGATAATGGGTTTGAAGATTATTATTTTGAATCCTACGAGCGATTTTCATCTGGTGAATTAGGTAGTGCAGATAGCATAGAATTTGCAGATTCTTTAAAATTTATAACGCCGGCCGGGAAGGTCGTTTATGGTGGTGGGGGTATTATGCCTGATATTTTTGTACCACTTGATACATCCAGGAACTCTGTTTACTTGAACAAACTTATGAGAAAAGGACTGGTAATGCAGTTTGCATACGACCATGTTTCAAATCATAAAACAGATTTTAATTCTTATAAAAATGTGGCCGAATTCATTGAGCACTATGATGCCGGTAAAGAGTTGGTGCCTCGATTAATTAAATATGCAGAACAAAAGGATGTCCCTTTTAACCAAGCCGATTTTGATAAGTCGGAAGAACAAATAGAGATTTTACTTTGCTCCTACGTAGCTCAGCAATTGTGGAGAAACGAAGGGTTTTACCAGGTAAGAAATCAGCTTGATGAGGTATTTCAGAAGGCGCTTGAAGTACTGAATTCGGAAGAATCAGTAGAATCAGAGCTGTCCTTGAACCAAGCCAAATAAAAAGGGGTAGATAATTAAATCCACCCCTTTTAAGAAGTCTAAAATATTGTTAAAAGATTTTACTTTTAGCCTAGGTGCCGACTATCTTTTAACCTTCGCCTTCACCATCATCATCATCCATCACGCCACATTCTTCACCACATACGTGGCCTTCTTCACCGTGTGCAAGATGATGCATACAATCTGTCGAACACATATGTTCGGACAACACTGCACCCTCAACTGGAGGGGGACAAGCATCATCGCATACATGGCCTTCTTCACCATGAGCATAATGGTGTGCACACAAGTCGCCGCAAGCATGCTCTACCATAGCTACTTCAGCTTCAACCGCATCATCACCTGATACTTCGTCTACAGCTTCTTCAGTGGTAGCTTCATCGCCGCCAGCGTCATCATTAGATTCCGCTTCATTGTTACAAGCAAAGAATGTAAAAACACCTAATGCTAATAAGAAAAATAAAATCCTTTTCATTTTATTATGTATTTAGTTGTGAATTAATGTAAGTGATTGCAAAAATATATTATTTTTTACTATTCCCAAAATTAGAATTTTATATCATATCTGAGAATTATTACATAAAACAACCCCTAATCTCAAAGTTCAGATCAAAACGAATAATTCAATTTGAGAGAAAATACCTAATTTTGCAATAACGTGGACAATAAACTACGTTATAATTAAATTCAACTTAATCTAAGTTATTAAGCAACCCAAAGGAATAAAAGTTCTTATTTCTCAATTTAAATTGACGTATGATGATAAACAGAATGTTCAAAATGGAAAGATTGTTATTCGGAGCAATGATGGTTACGATTTTATTGATCGCAGCGTGCAAATCCGAAAATGGAGAGGAAGATGCAGGCAACGATGAACCCGAGGAGGCCCAGGTATCAGAGTTAAATGTTCCGGACGAAGTACCGATTCCGCCCAGCGCAGATAATGCTTGGCAAGAAACAGAAAATCCATCCGTACCAAATAGCGATGCATTCCACGTGGATTTCGATACTGTCAGGGTTGAATTGTTTTTTAATGTTAATGACCTGGCCAAAGAAATTACAGCTTATATCCAGGGGGAGGCTTCCTTGAATGGAGGTTACTATCGTATAAAAGATGGCTTCACGAATACAGACATCGATTTAAAGTTGATAAAAGTACGCGCGGATGAAATAAAATCCATCAATCCAACTTATCATTATTTATGCGCAGATATGGTAGATCGGAACGGAGTAAAATATGATGTTGATATTTGGATGAATGGTGTGCGGAAAGGAACGATGGATCCGAAAGCCGCTATAGTTCATAAGGTAGACGGCAAGCCCAATATCGAATACACGATCGTAAGTGGATTTTGGCGACCTAGCAAAGTCGAATAACTAGCCGGTAACCGACTTATTTCTTTCGAAATACCAAAGCAATAGGAACACCTTCGAGATCGAAGTGTTTTCTCAACTTGTTTTCCAGAAACCTTTTGTAAGAAGTGCGTAGGTACTGTGGCAGGTTACAGAAAAATACAAATGTGGGTGTATGTGTTTTTAACTGAGTGATATACTTGATTTTAACAAACTTGCCTTTAACAGAGGGTGGTGGAGTATGGTTAATCTCACCAAGCATTACATCATTCAGTTTTGAGGTAGAGATCCTGGTTTTTCTTCTTTCATAAACCTCAAGTGCAATCTCAACCGCCTTAAAAACTCTCTGCTTCTCAGTTGCTGATATAAACAGTATGGGGAGATCAACAAAAGGCTCAAGCTGACTCCTGTATTTTTTCTCGTACTCCTTAGCAGAGTTCGTTTCTTTGTCCACAAGGTCCCATTTGTTTGCCAGAAGAACCAGTCCTTTTTTCGCGGAAATAATTTTCCGTACTATCTCAAGGTCCGGAGATTCTATTCCTACGACGGCGTCAATTAAAAGAAAACAAACATCGGAATCATCAATTGCCTTGATGGCTCTTATGATAGAATAAAATTCAATATTCTCTTTTACACTTGCCTTCTTTCTAATACCTGCGGTATCTATTAGTACAAATTCTTTTCCGAAATGATTATAATGTGTATGAATTGCATCGCGGGTAGTGCCTGCAATCTCAGTCACGATATTTCGCTCATAACCCACTAATGTGTTCAAGAATGAAGATTTACCCACGTTAGGTCTTCCCACAATGGTAAATTTTGGAAGATGATCATATTGGCTCGACTCTGCTTCAGGCAACATTTTGGTAAGTCTATCCAATAGTTCTCCTGTACCGCTGCCACTGATTGCTGCAATTGGGAGCAATTCTTCACCAATTCCAAATTTGTAAAATTCATTGGCCTCCAATAGCCTGCTGTGATTATCAACCTTGTTAACTACCATCAACGTCGGTTTATTGGTCTTTCGCAGAAACCTGCTAAGTTTATCGTCGAGGTCGGTGATGCCAGTCGATACATCTACCATGAAGAGAATTAGCGTTGCTTCTTCTGCTGCGATCTTTACTTGCTTGAGTATTTCTTTCTCAAAAACGTCATCTGAGTTGGGTACGAATCCTCCTGTATCGATAATGGTAAACTCTTTTCCATTCCATTCTACCGTACCATACAACCGGTCACGGGTTATCCCACTTTGATTATCAACGATCGCTTTTTTTTCCTCTATCAGACGGTTAAACAAAGTAGATTTTCCTACATTGGGTCTTCCAATTATTGCTACAATATTGGCCATAATTCTATGTTAGTATCCAAATGATTTTAGTTGTGAAGGATTATTTCTCCAGTTTTCTTTTACTTTGACAAATAACTCTAAAAAAACTTTCTGACCGAGAAACATTTCAATATCCAATCTTGCCCGTGTACCTATTTTTTTCAGTGCGCTGCCTTGTTTGCCAATGAGAATGGGCTTTTGTGATTTCCGTTCCACATAAATTTCTGCTCTTATCCTGGTGATGTTTTTTTCTTCTTTAAAAGTATCCACTACCACCTCGGTAGCGTACGGGATTTCTTCGCGAAAGTTTACAAAGATCTTTTCCCTGATGATCTCTGCAATGAAATATTTTTCAGGTCTATCCGTGAGCTGATCCTTTGGAAAATAAGGTTCACTCTCGGGCAGGGACTCAATGATCATTCCAAACAGAATCTCCAGGTTTATGCCTTTTAAGGCGGATATCGGAATGACTCTCGGTTGTTCCTCTATCTCTTTAAATGAAAATTCAATTTGCTTCTTCCATTTTCTTACTAAATCATCTACCGTATCGTTTTTTACTAAATCTAATTTATTAAGTACAAAAATAAATGGGGTGTTGCTGCCAATGGCTTTGGAGTAAACGGATTTGAAGTACGTATCTTCAAAATATTTTCGAGGGTCTTGTGTGATATCAAGCTTTGGTAAGAATATATCGGCATCTTGCAAAGAGCCTGAGACGTCATCCA
>JACZTA010000075.1 GCA_022573915.1 Bacteroidota bacterium
GATCTGCATATAACCTTCTGTAAACTGTTTGTTAATTTTTGTGGCTTTTAATAATATCGACAATGCATCGTCGTACCTTTCATTTTGTGCCAAAAAAAACGCTTTATTCAGGTAAGAATCGGTAAATGTTTTATCAATCTTTATGGCACTATCCAAATACATATAAACATCTTCATAATTACTGTCTGTTAATTCACCGCTTACGATTTTAGTGTATATTGAAAAAGCTGAGTCGTTGTGAGCTAATGCAATTGGATCAACTTCATGCTTCACTCGCTCGTTCTTGTTTTCTTCACAAGAATATTGCAAAATAACGATTAGACCGATTAAGAATAAAAAGCTATTGGTGCTCAAATAAATTAAATTTTAGGTAACTATATACTTATGTAACCCAATACATAATAAGATTCTATTCTCTATTATCAAGAATCCATTCTGATAAAAGTTTTAGCGCTTCTGCTGAAATCCCAGAGTATTTTAGGTCTTCATTCATGCTATGAAAACGCATATTTCCTAATATCAAATCTGCTTTCCCAACCACTTTTTTCCTCTCATCAAATTCACTAGGCTTATATTCAACTAAGTAATCCCATCCACTGTGATCTACAAATAGTTCTTTAGTTAAAAAGATCATGTCAAACTTAAATCCATTTGCTGCGACATTATACAATACAGTATCATTTGGTAGATTAGTCTGTTGGGACACAGCTACTTTTACAACAAAAATCGAAACAATCAGTAGGATTATTAATTTCATACTTACCTTTATTTGAATTCCTTTTTATTCAACCAGCATGCAATTAACCCCCCCCTGTCCGTAGTCTGTAGCGTGGTTTTGAGTGCTTGCGACTACGGATTTAATTGCTTTCTCCTCGTCCGTAGTCGCACTCACGCATGGCAGGGCGACAGACTACGCACAGGTAGGTGTCTTAATTCTTCCAACTTTATACTATTGAAGATAATTAAAGAATTTCAGTGGGAGACTTAAGACCGAAACTATTGGCTAAGATTTTGTTTTAAGTCATCCGGCAAAAGCAAAGGTTCTCTTAGATTATCTTCGGAAGACTTAAAACATCAGAGGCATACCCGCAGATCAATACTCCTCTTCACATATTTCGTCAGATTCCTCTAATTCTTCGATACAGCAGTCGTGCACATAGATACCGGTCTCATCGCTGTACGCATTTATTACGGAAATGTATTCCAAACCATCCCTTTGCTGAATAGCCCATTGCACTCTGTTCCCTTCATATATATCGACTAAAAATAAGATCACTTCAGATCCGGAATCATTGATTCTGATGGTGTCGATGAAAAAGCCGGTGCCGTCTTGCATAAGATTCAACCAGGCAAATGGCCGCGGGTCATCCTCACATTCGGAACCGCAGTCTTCTTCGATCGAAATACTGGATCTCGGACAGGATTCATGATACCTGAGCAAACCTGATCTTCCGTCTATTACATTTTCATACCTGGCCAGGTGATCATTTTCGATCAGGTAATTTACCATATCTTCCGGATTCGTTATCTCCTGCTCGAATTTTATGATTCCCAACTTTATTTTCAATTCATGCGCAGTAGTCACCATGTCCAAACTCAGGTCTTGCGGATCCAGGAAATTAAACTCGCCATCTTCATAACTATAAATGATCAAGTAGGGGTCGTCATATTCATGCCTGGTACCGTCCTCCATGGCTCCACCTTTGCCGGTCACGTGAATTAAACAAAGTAATTCGTTGAGGCCATCCCCGTCCACATCATAAAGCATAAAACTATGACAATTGAATATTGGAAAGCTCAAAAAATCTTCTCTGTTTTCATCTTCTGGTAGAGTTATAAATTCATAGTGCTGCTCCACAGGATCTTTTATCAATGCTATGGTTTGATAGGTCCTATCATCTGCATACACACATAAAATAGCTTGTTCCGATTTCCCAAAATCGCCGATAATTGCGAATAGCCAATCCCTTTCAGCTCCCAATATCCTTTCAGCAAAATCGTTTGGAGTCTCACCAGCTACCATATAATAAAGAGGTTCATGCACGACTGAATCCGGAGTTTGTTCGACTGTATCCAAAGACACATCTACCGTATCTTCATTCTCCTTAGCGTTTTCGCTGGATTGACAAGCGGTAATAACCATCACACCTAACAGGCAAACACAAAGATTCTCAATTAAACGATGACGAATTGTTTTTTCCTTGAACGCACTTCTATTTAATCTCTTCATATTCAATTATTGATATTTACTTCAAATTAGATGTCTTAATTCTTCCAACTTTATACTATTGAAGATAATTAAAGAATTTCAGTGGGAGACTTAAGACCGAAACTATTGGCTAAGATTTTGTTTTAAGTCATCCGGTAAAAGTAAAGGGTCTCGCAGATTATCTACGGAAGACTTAAACACCGGTTATTCTATCGTTATTTTTTGAGTAATAATCGTCGCTCCATTATTTATTTGAACAATATAAACCCCCTTCTTCCAATTCGAGGTATTAACGCTTAGTTCATTTGAGATTCCACTTTCAAACATCGTTTGGCCCATGAGGTTGCTTATTCTCAGCTGTTTACGCTCATAAATACAGTCAATGCATACAATTTTAATGGAGTGGCTTCCCGGATTTGGATAAATTAATATTTGTCTTGACAAATCCTGATCATTAATACCAGATGGTGTACAGTTTACCTCAGCGTCAAATAATATTTGCAGAGAATCGATGGGTTCAATCCCCGCCGTGTCACTTGTTTTTACACCGACAAACAAAGAGGGGTTATCTATTGAATCTGTGGGAAGAGCAACTTTGACATAAGCATATAAAGCGGAGGTTCCTTTAGAAGTACATCGGGCATCCGCTCCAATAACTTTCGCACCTTGAAGCGCGGCCATGAGTTTACAGGCCAGGCTACCTTGTTCTGCATTAAAATGAACTTCCATTGAATCCAGGATCTTTTGCCCAAGTAAAATATTTCCCTGGATAGAATAATTAGGCCCCAGGATGTGATTCTTATAATAGGAAGTACTACTTCCCGTGTGAGCTGCAGTTCTGGGACTGCCTGAGTTTAAGTCTACAACTCCATACTGTCTCACAGCGGGAGTGTTTTGAACATCATTTAGTATCAACCAGTCAATAATTTCCTGGGGACTGTCGCCGGCTAACATCCTTGTGCGGGCATTTGCCTGGTTTGTTAGGTTAGTTGATGCTTGTGTATTGATAGCACCGATTCCCGGAATTGGGTCACCAATTCTTCCCGGTATAAGATTGTAAAAAACATAGTCCACACAAGACGCTCCTGCACTTCCAACTTCACCGGTAACAGAATCAACCGCTACAATCGAAAAGGTACCTTGGGCGAATATCCTGGAGGTAAAAATCAACGAGAAGAATAAACAGTATAGTATTGTTTTTTTCATAATCAGGTCAAGTGATGGTACGCCTTTAAAATAACACTTTTCTTTCATACACACCTGCTATAATCTTAGTTGGAGAGGCGGTAATTATTTTATATATTTAGTATTAAACTAAATGGTAAAACTATGTTGTTCAAAAATATTCTGAGTCTGATACCAGCAGTATTTATTCTTCTTGGTAATACAATTTCTGCGCAGGTAACGCTTACAGGAGCTAATACAAATCCTGTCATCGGTGAAACCTATATGTTGCATTCGGCAGACACTGCCGGTTTGACCGAAGGTAGCGCAGGTGCAAATATCACCTGGGATTTTTCAAATATCACAAGCACGGCTACATTTTCTTATTCCTGGGTTGATGCATCAACCACCCCGAAAGCATCTTCATTTATGAACGCGGATGTTGCAAATCTTTCCTCAGGTTTTTATGATTACTATTCTGCAAATTCAACTGCATATTCACGAGAAGGTGTTGTTTCTGCTACACAAGTTGTAATACCTTATTCAGATCCCGAAAAAATTCTGGAATTTCCATTTACTTATAATTCAACCTTTACTGATTCATTAAGGGCAAGCTTCTTTTCGGGTGTGGCTTTTGAAAGGCATGGAATTATTACGGTCACGGCTGATGCGCATGGTGATCTCATCATGCCCTATGGGACTATAACGGATGTGTTGAGAATAAAAATCGTTGAGGATTATCAGGATGATTTCATGGGCAGTCCCTTGTTCCTATACGATACGGAAGTTTATATGTGGTATAAACCCGGAACCCATTGGCCCATTATAGCCCTTTCTACTATATGGATAAATGGAGTACCAACATTTTACGCTTCCTATTATGATCTAAACATTTCAGATATTGAGGATTTGACATTAAACAATTCGATCAACGTTTATCCCAATCCAAGTAACGGATTAATCAATCTTAGGATCAACTCAATTTTTGGAGATATAGAAGTTATAGTCACAGATGCCTGTGGGAAAACTGTGTTTCAAAATGTATACAGCGATGTCTCTCGATCTGTTCAGACCATTGACCTAATGGGTATCCCATCGGGAATGTACATCCTTACACTTAAAAATGAAGAGTATACCCAGGTGAAGAAATTGATGGTTCAGTAGGCCCGCTCCCTCAAAAACCGTGTCGGGTGTTAACATCTGACACCAGAATTATGCGTTTTTTAATAAAGGTTCGAAAGAAATACAGTGTTAAATGCAGGGTTTAACCAACCCCGTTTATTTGACTTTCTTGAACCAAATTGTTAAATTTGATTGTGTATCCAAATAAATATCCATGTAATTATGAAAAATGTATTAAATACTTTTTTGCTCATTGTATTTGCGTTATCAGCTACTTTATTCATTAACAGCTGCGATTCACTCTGTCCTGTAAGGGATGATAGGATAAGGCTTGATTTTCAAATAGAGATCGCCGGAAATACTATTATCATCTTCAGCGGAGACAGCATCATCCGGCCTTATGAAACGGCAGAGCTGAGTCCTTACAAAAATGACCGTGAAAGCATAGTAAATGATTGGGAAGTTTTAAGTGTTAAATTTAAATTTTCAGGTCCAAAAAAACAAAGTGTGGTTCTGGGTCGGACCTTTACAAATTTTGCTCCCGTTGGTTTGGAAGAAGCGATATGGGTGGATGCAGAAGGTGTCAGAGGTAATGGACAGGAGTACGAGGTGAAATTCATAGGTCATGGTAAATTAAACGGATGCAACATACCCACTTCAACATTTACGGAAGCTGAGCTTAAAGCGCTGCTCGCGCAATGGTTTCTCGATTATGAAGAATTCAGAATAACTTGTGCGCGGGTTGAGAATACAAATAAGGCTGATTACAGCGGGACTATGAGTGTCTATATTGAATATAGGTTTCGTGGTTGTAAATAGTAATTAGATATTGAAATGCAACCGCAGAACAGTTGCTCTGGCTTAAATATCGTTAAGTAGCTTTCTAACCTTGTCTCCAATCAAATCCCGTAAATTCCTAAACTCATCACCGAGCATATCTTTAGAATCCGGAATATCCCAATCCTCCATATTCTTGGAAGGTATCCACGGACATTCATCACCGCAGCCCATGGTAATAACTTGTTCAAGTTCTTGTTGACGCATGTTCTGTTAATAACTTGCAATCCATATCGTCTAACTCTGTCAAACTTGGCTTGTTTTGTCCTAAAATCTCACTCAAGCTTTAATCTTATCCATTGTAATCCTTGCCGGGCAATACATTTCGACCAATTGGCCACTAGTTGCTTGAAATCATTTTTAAGAATCTTTCGTTTCTAGTAACCTCAGGAACCTAAGTATAGCAAGGGTTTAATATATTATATATTCTTAATACAGACGTTTTAGTATTTTCACTATACGCTGGTAATCAACTAATTATATTTTATTCAATTGATTCATTCTGATTAATGATGGCAATTTTTGTGTAAAGTTTCCTTGAGAGTAATTATTTCTTTAAGTAGTTTCATTATAAGTTAAGGTTAACCGAAAATTTTAGAGTTGTTAAAATGAGAAGGCTTTATTCATTTTTCATCAACCTTATTGAAATAGAATGTAAAACAATGATCGGAAGTTAAATAAACCATTTAATTTATTTTAGATTTCTCATTACTCATTTAAAAATTTAAAAAATGATAACAATTAAACCGCAAATAATACAGGTTTTAATCTTCTTCGTGTCTTTACTTCTAATAAGTGGTGGAATGTTACCTGCTAAGGCGCTTGTGATATTTCCGCCAACTATTGTAATTGCTGACACGGATGTAGATGAGTGCCAAAATGTTGATGTCTTCGTAACTTTTCAATACGCACTTAATCAAGATGATATAGAGGCTGGATCTGTAGAGGTAGATATTGAGATAGACTATGATGCTTGGGGACCTGATGGTGCTCCTTTGCTAACACTCACTTATACAATCAATGTTCCTGCTCACACTACACCGGGTAGATACATAGCTGGTCCGATACTACTAGGCCAGATTCATCCTTCCACGCATGACGGTTGGTGGACTGACCCTGACTTCTACGCAGTAGTAGGCGGTGTGGAAAGTGGCCATGTCGAAGTTGAAATTAACGGTACACCAGGTAATCAACCGGGGAGAAGTTCAAATGCCAATAAAGTTTCAAAGGATATTGCAAATGTAATTCCGACTGAACTTGGCGGGTGTCTCAGCGTGAACACTTTAAATTTCATCTTTAATGCAACTTCAAATTTGCCAACTGGCCCATCTATGATCGACGTGGTTGAATTAACTCTCACCGTTCCCGCTGGCTGGCCCCTTCCTCAAAGTACCGCCGGTACTCCCGGTTACACTCTTATCAGCTCAACGGGAGCAATCGGTACAGTAGTGTTTACGGGTAAAACCATTATAATTCCAATATTGCAGCTAAGCGCTACAGACTCAATTGTGGTTGTATACGGAAGTGGTAGCCCTGTGTTGGTAACACCACTTACTTTTGGACAAAACGAGTTCACAATTACAGCTGCCAATGATGTAGGTGAGATTGAACAAGGAATTTTACCCGTCGTATTACTGCCACTCGTTAATAACCTCCCATTAATTAATAGCATTACTCCTCAGGGCCACATCATCGATTGTTTACCTATACCGGTTACGATGGTAACACATGTGAGTGGAGGAACTCCGCCATACATATACTCATGGAGTAATGGAGGGACAGGATCTTCCATTACAGTAAATCCAGATATAACAACATCCTATGATGTAGTAGTTACTGATTCAAACGATTGTCAGGTTTCTACTACCGGAGGCGGCGGTGCAACGGTTACTGTAGTAAATAGATGTGGAAATGGAAATAGCAAATCACTAATATGTCATGTGCCTTCGGGGAACAAGCAAAATCCTCAAACTCTTTGTGTTAATCGTAATTCATTAAAGAATCATTTAGAACCTTCATTCTCAACACAAGCGCATGGAGGCGATTATTGTGGACCCTGTAGTTCTAATAAAAAATCTACGAATTTAGAAGGAGACGTTTATTCAAATTTATTTTATGAAATCTATCCAAATCCTTTTAGCGGATCTACAACAATTGAATTCATCTTAGAAGAGAAGACCGAGGTTGCTGTGGAACTATTTAACCTGACTGGGCATAGAATTAAAGTAATCTATGAAGGATTTGTCGAATCCAGTAATATGATTTCACTGGTAATTGATGAATCAGATTTAACCAGTGGGATTTATTATTGTATTCTCAAAACGGAATTTGGTTTATTTAGTAAAAAATTAGTTTTGATCAAATAAACATTCAGTGTCATCTAATTTTTACTAAGAGATTTTCTACGCGCTGTTGAATGAGATCCCTCACTTTCCTGTAATCTTCAGAGGCAGTTCTTTCGAATCCGGAATATCCCAATCCGACTTATGTTTAGCAAGAGTTTGAGTTAGAGCAACAGCAACAGAATTAGATTTACTAAGTTCTCTTGCTCAAACAGTTGCTCTTGCTTAAATATCGTTAAGTAGCTTTCTGACCCTCTCCCTAATCAAATTCCTTACCTCCCTGAACTCCTCGACCGGCAGGTCTTTAGGATCGGGAATATCCCAATCGGTCGTATTCTTAGAAGGTATCCACGGACATTCATCGCCGCAGCCCATAGTAATGACATGCTCAAATTCCTCTTGAGGAATATCTTGCAATGATTTTGAGTGGTGTGTGGAGAGATCATAGCCCAGCTCCTTCATGGATTCGATTGCTTTAGGATTAACGACACCGGATGGCTTTGATCCTGCACTGTACGCTTCAACCAGGTCCGTTCCCTGCATCTTGGCAAAAGCCTGAGCCATCTGACTTCTATTCGAGTTTTCTATGCAGACAAATAATATCTTCTTCATTTTTTGATGGCCTTATAATAAACCCAATCCGAGTGCAATACCTAATAGGATGATCATGATCATTACGGTTATCTGCACAAAACCCAAGGTGATCTTCTTCAATAATAGTTTACCTATGACAGCTCCTACAAACGCGGCTCCCACCGCTACCGATAAGGTTAATATGTTTCCGGAAATATCGATATCGGACATTTTAGTGAAATATACAGAGATTCTGGTGATGTCTATGACGGATGCAATGAATACCCCGGTTGCGATATAAGCTTCTTTGGGTAACCCGTATTTTATAAGAAAAACACTTCTCAATGCACCTTGATGTCCCGAGAGCCCCCCAAAAAATCCACTGATGAGTCCACCGGCATAAGGCCTTTCCTTATTGAATTTGATCTTCTTTAACATCGGTGTGATCTCCAATAGCGAAAAGCTGATCATGAGTATTGCGATCGTTAATTTGATTGGTGTGATGTAGAATGTTTCTCCAAGAAGATCATACGAAGCTAATTGAGTCTCTCCGGAAACTCGCATCAACAGCTGCGCGCCAAAAAATGCACCTATGATAGCAGGAATACCAAACTTTAAGACGACTCGCCAGTTGGCCTTTTTACCTACCAGGGTCATTTTGAATAGATTGTTTAGTAAATGAACGATACCTGTGAGTGCGATCGCCACATCCATCGGAAAGAATACGGCAAACACGGGTAATAATATTGTTCCTAATCCAAATCCGGAGAAGAAGGTGAGCAATGAAGCGAAAGCGGCAAAGAAGCCGATGATGATAAGATCCATGATTATTGAGCTGCCTGCTGTAAATATTATCCGTTACAAAAATAGTTAATTAGATGAGTGAGGTGATAGATCTTTTTGGTTAGTTTTTTGTTGAAAACTTTCCTCTATGACAATCAATATTTTCTGCAATTGATAGTTAGTTTTACAGCGAAATTAACGCTGTGAAAGGAATTATTATATCCACTCTGTTACTCTTTATTATTTCTGATTCTTTCGCCCAGAAAAAATCATCCGTTATTAGTTATTGGAAAGATGGACTGGTTGTAGAAAGCAGTGATGGAAAATTCAAATCAATATACGGAGGAAGGATCATGTATGATGTGGCCTTCTTTTTTCAGGATGATTGGTTGGAAGAAAATATTGGTCACCTGAATAATGGTACAGAATTCAGACGCGCGCGGATGTACACATCGGGTACCATGTACGAGCGAACCAGTTATAAGATTGAAATGGATTTTGCCGGCGGATCGGTTGCTTTTAAAGATGTGTATATCGACATAAAGAAGATCCCTGTCGTAGGAACACTTCGGCTCGGTAACTTCAAGGAACCATTTCGATTGGATGTATTGACCAGTTCCAGATTTATGAGTTTCATGGAGCGCGCAACGATAGTCGATTTTTTCGTGGATCGCAACACGGGCTTCATGTTAAAAAATGATTTGCTTGAAAAGCGGATGTCATGGCAGGCAGGTGTCTTCAGACGAGCCACTGCATTTGGTGATGACGAGCAAGCCAACGATGGTTATAACCTGACAGGCAGGATTACAGGGCTGCCAATACTCAATGAGGATTCTACGAAGCTGTTACATCTGGGTGCGGCATACAGCTTTAGAAAACCGGATGACCATATCTATCGGGTGAGCTCCAAACCGGAAGCGAATTTGGGTCTGAACTATGCGGATACCGATTCAATGTTGGGTGTGGATGCTATCAACCTGGTGAGTGCCGAAGCATCGTTGATCTATAAAAGGTATTCGTTGCAGACAGAATATGTTGGAGCTGCCGTGCATTCGCGAAATGATTCACTTGGCCCCCTGACTCATAATTTCAGTGCTTTTTATATAACAATTGGTGTGTTCCTTACCGGGGAGTCAAAAAACTATATAAGCTCTTATAAAGGTTTTGGCAGGGTTAATCCCAAAAAGAATTTTGGTAAAGACGGAGGCATAGGCGCATGGGAGCTGGTGATAAGATCCTCAAATATTAGCCTTGCCAGCGGAAATCTTAATGGTGGAACGATAGATAATTTAGCAGCCGGTGTAAATTGGTATTTGAATCCGGCAACCAGGATCACCCTAAACTATATATACAGCACTTTGAACAGACCAATCGGAAACATTTTCCTATTTATGGGTAGCGCAAGTATAATTCAGATGCGCTTCCAAGTTGATTTTTAGTAGATTTGGTTTGTGGTAGCCAGAACCAAATGGATCGAACGCCAATTCAATTTTGATTTTCCTCCCGGTGTATTTCCCAATATAGTTGAGCGATTGCGCGGGACACCCGCCAGGCTTGAAGACATCTGCTCAAATCTCAATCATGATCAAATGATCACTCAAATTGATGGGGCTTGGTCGGTTCAGGAACACGTTGGACATCTCTGGGATCTTGAAGAGTTACACGAAGGCAGGTTGGATGATTTCTTGAATGGCGCGGAGCGATTGCGCCCTGCAGACATGACCAATAAAAAGACTTACGACGCCACGCATAATGAAAATACGATTGAGGAACTTATGAAATCTTTTAGAAAGACACGCATGAGTTTTATAGAAAGACTGGAGCAACTCAACGACGACCAGATCAGTTTAACCGCTCAGCATCCCCGGCTGAATAAGCCAATGCGTCTGGTGGATATGGTATATTTTGCTGCGGAGCATGATGATCACCATATAGCTGGTATCAGCATTATCGTCAATTCCTTTGGCTGAACGATTTTGACGCGAGGAGATTGAGTTTACGATTGCGCTTGTGATTGGTCATGCGCCATGCTTGCCCGCCGTATACGACTACGTTGCTCTAATGGCTACCCAAAAGATGTTGGCGGAGGAGGCGGGCTCATGCTTTTCCATGCTTTCTCATGCGTGTCAACTTTGTTTGCTACAATCAGCATAATTTAGGAACCTATTGGCATATCAGCTAGTCAGTCGTGCAAAGCATATTATCAGGCTCCGCTTTTCTTTCCTTAACAATATGCTGATCATCAAGGTAGCGCTTGGCTCTTTTATTATTGTACTGGATGGCCGAATATCGAGCCCATTCCAGAGCCAAGTTGTTATTTCCAAGTCTACTATATCCAATTGCTATGTTATAAGAAGCCCTGCCTGCCGCATCGCGCTTACCGTCTAGTACTACTTCATACCAAATATCTATCGCATCCTCCCATCTGCCAACATTTGCGTAACGTTCACCAAGATAGAAGTGATAGTCCCAGTTAGTGCAGAAGTAATTACCGTTAGACAGCACTAAGCAAGACGACAGCAAAGTAAGAGCGATTACTAGTGTGAAAGTGTGTTTTAGATGACGACTGAGATTGAGGTTGTGATTGGGCATCTATCTGCAGGTGCAAAAACTGTACCCTAAGACCGATCGATATAGGAGTGCGGGTTTGTGTGAGGATTGGAATTGGGATTGCGATTGGGATTGACCATGCGTCAGACTTTTTCGTGCGTAAACGATACGCTCAAGATAACCCGTTACCTGCAGTCATGCCTGTATTTCACCAATCATCCTCATCTTTAACAACATTATCACTCTTCAATCGATTGATCAAGCTTTCGACAAGCTCTTTTGAGAACATATCTACTTGGCGCAGATAATCAACGCTCTGCCCATTGTCAGGAGCTGTATCGGCGAGCCAGGTCTCGATTGGTATTGGTTTGGTTGCCTCCGTTTTAAAATTGGTGAGTGTATATTTGAATTTGCCTTCTTTTACAAACAAACTGATGTCATACCGTACTAAATGCGCTTGATATTGCTTTTCATTCTCAGTTCTAAATATTTTAATGCGGTGCCTGCCCTTTATCTTACCTGCCTCAGCGTCTTTCTCCTTAAATACAGACAACGGGTTCTTGTAAAACTCTTCAAACCAACTTATTGCGTTCTCGTATAACTGGTCTTTCGTGAACCCTTCAACCGTAATAACTCCTTCAAAAGTGACCAATCCTGTTTCTTCATTAACAGGGATGTTATAAACTGCACTATTTTGACCATTTGTAACGTTAAATAACACCGCAATTCCAATAATTAATAGCCCTATTTTTTTCATTATTTCTCCAATTTTTTTACCAATGCAAGATAATAAAAATTGGATCAATTTTTGACACTGTAAATCGAAAAAATATTGACATTTTTAGCGATCTTGTCAACATAGGAAATGTGGATAAAATGCTTGATTATTAAGGGTTTACCTATGTTTTGTACCCTATAAACGCTATATTTGTGTTATCTATAAAACACCTAAAAAAATGACTCAAATTGTAATGGAAAAGACGCAGAAATCTAACTATTCGGCAGCAAATATTCAGGTCTTGGAAGGTCTGGAGGCGGTAAGAAAAAGACCGGCTATGTTTATCGGGGATATATCCTCAAAAGGACTGCATCATTTAGTGTATGAAGTAGTCGATAATTCGATTGATGAAGCAGTTGCAGGGTACTGTTCTAATATAAATGTGATCATCAATAAGGATGGTTCAATTACGGTAAATGATGATGGAAGGGGAATTCCGGTGGATATGCATAAAAAGGAGAAACGTTCGGCACTTGAGGTCGTGATGACTGTATTGCATGCGGGTGGTAAGTTCGATAAAGACTCCTATAAAGTATCGGGTGGACTTCATGGAGTAGGGGTATCAGTGGTAAATGCGCTATCATCCACACTTCAGGCAACAATATACAGGGATGGCGAGATCTACTTTCAGGAATATAAGAAGGGTAAGCCAGTCAACAAGGTAAAAAGTATAGGTAAAACGGATAAACACGGTACCGAGATCACATTTTATCCCGATGACAAAATATTCACAGTTCTTGAGTTCAATTTTGAAACTTTATCCGCAAGAATGAGGGAATTAGCGTTCCTCAACAAGGGTACAAGAATTTCAATGAAGGATGACCGGGAGCACGAAGGTAATGGCGACCGCGTATTTGAAGAATTTTACTCAGAAGGCGGCTTAAAAGAATTTGTGGAATACCTGGATGAAACCAGGGATTCAATTATATCAGAGCCCATATATATCGAGGGAGAAAAGGATAATGTAATCGTAGAGATCGCACTTCAATACAACACCTCATTTAACGAAAACGTGCATTCTTATGTAAACAATATTAATACGATTGAAGGTGGTGCACATGTAGCAGGGTTTAGAAGAGCGTTGACCAGAACGTTAAAAGGATACGGAGAAAAGGAAGGACTGTTTGCCAAGCTCAAACTCGAAGTCACCGGCGAGGATTTTCGGGAAGGATTGACCTGTGTTCTCTCCGTTAAAGTACCTGAACCGCAATTTGAAGGACAAACAAAAACTAAACTTGGGAATAGTGAGGTAACCGGTATTGTAGAATCTATTCTAGGGGAAAAACTCAGCCATTTCCTCGAGGAAGTACCCAAAGAAGCAAAAAGAATAATTGATAAGATAATTCTGGCTGCGACCGCAAGGAACGCTGCCCGAAAAGCAAGGGATCTTGTTCAGCGAAAAGGAGGACTTCTTGCCACAGGTTTACCCGGCAAGCTATCAGATTGCTCGATAACTGAGCCTGAGGCATGCGAATTATTCCTGGTGGAGGGTGATTCTGCAGGAGGTACAGCTAAACAGGGCAGGGATAGGAGATTTCAGGCGATCCTGCCATTGCGGGGAAAGATCCTTAATGTAGAGAAAGCCATGGAACATAAGATTTATGAAAATGAAGAAATCAAGAACATGTTCACGGCTATCGGAGTGTCGATTGGAACGGAAGAGGACGATAAGGCGCTGAATATTGAGAAGCTTCGCTATCATAAGGTCATTATCATGACTGATGCTGACATCGACGGTAGTCATATTACTAAGCTTATTTTAACCTTTTTCTTCAGTTACATGAAAGAATTGTTAGAATTTGGATACTTTTATATCGCTACT
>JACZTA010000076.1 GCA_022573915.1 Bacteroidota bacterium
CCGGACACTCTGATCTCGATCAACCACATGGGGGTGCTGCTTGACGTGCAGGGCAAGCTCGACGAGGCGGAGCCGTACTACCGCGAGGCCCTGGAAGGCAGGCGCCGCGTCCTGGGCGACGACCACCCAAGCACGCTGACCTCGATCAACAACATGGGCAACCTGCTCAATGCGCTCGGGAAGTACGAGGATGCGGCGTCAGTCCATCGGCGAGCGCTCGATCTGCGCGAACGGCATCTTGGATCTCACCACCCCGAGGTTGCGCTTTCGCTCACGAACCTTGGCAATGTACTGCTGTCACAAGGCCGCTTGCACGAGGCCCTGCAGTTTCATCAGCGCGCCCTGTCGATCCACGACATGGCCGTACAACGCGCCGTTCTGGCCCAGCACAACATCGTAAACGGTTGGCGCCGGCATGGCGGCGGGAGAATTGACAACATCTCGATTTGGAAAATTCGTCGTTCTCTCAGCGGCCAAAAGCGATTGCGGAACAATAAACCCAAAACATGCAAGCGTAATCGCAAGGCATCTGATTTGATTGAGATATTTCATCTTCTTCCTTTTTTGTTAGAATAGACTGGCCCCAAATGGGGCGGGATCGTACTGGAAGTCGGCCTGCCCTCAAGAAGAAATCCAGTAAGTAGCCAATATTTTTTTCTATGGGGGGCTCTATTTTCCTCGTTTCACCTATCGGACAAATTACAATCCGATCTGAAGTCACAAATCCTCGGTTTTCCGCTTTGATCATTTTTCTCCATAAATGATTTCAATTCTCTCTCCCAATTAAGATGCTCAATCTCAACATTCTCTTCTTTACCATTAAACAAGGCCCACTTTGAAACAGGTACGTCTCTCTTTTTCAATAGATCAATTTGATTGCTTATATATCCTTTTACATCGTAATAAGGTGCATCAGGAGAAGACTGCGTACCTGGATTGCAAGACAACATCAACACTCCTCCATAAAAAAGAAGAAGATATATCTTAATCAATGAAGTAAGTTTTAGTAAATGCAATTCCTTTGGATTAATAAAGAAAGATCAGATGAGAATTTCTCCGGTCATTTCAGCCGGTACAGGAATATCCAATAATTTGAGAATCGTTGGGGCGAGATCTCCCAGCTTACCATCCCTCAAATTATAACCTCCTGTATTTGTAATTAAGAAACAAGGCACTAAGTTCATTGAATGTGCAGTATTTGGAGTTCCATCAGCGTTGACCATGAAATCTGCATTACCATGATCTGCAGTCACCAGGCAAGTATAATCATTTTTAAGTGCAGCCTCAACAACCTCTCTTGCGCAGCCATCAATCATTTCAACTGCCTGTACCACCGCATCAAACACACCTGTATGGCCCACCATATCAGGGTTGGCAAAGTTGAGCATAATAAAATCAGGACCTGTATCGTTTATCGAATCTATCACTTCGTTTTTGACAGATTCAGCGCTCATTTCCGGCTGCAAGTCATAAGTGGCTACTTTGGGTGAGGGAATCATCTTTCTATCCTCTCCCTTGAATGGATCTTCTCTGCCCCCTGAAAAAAAGTAGGTCACATGAGGGTATTTCTCAGTTTCTGCGATACGCAGTTGCGTTCTATCTGCATCCTCTAAAACTTCCCCCAGCGTGTTCGGAACTTTTTCATTTGTAAATATGATCCGGATATTCTCAAATTTTGAATCATATTCTGTCATGGTAACATAATGCAGATTCATTTTCTTCATTTCGTTCTCAGGAAAATCCTGCTGGGTTAATGCCATCGTGATCTCTCTGCATCGGTCTGTTCTAAAATTAAAACAGATCACTACATCATCTTCAGAAATTGTTGCAACCGGCTCTCCTTGTTCGTCCACTCTTATGATCGGTTTGATGAATTCATCCGTTTCCCCGGACTCGTACGACTCCTGTACTGCCTTGGTAAGATCAGTGGTGTGCTTTCCTACACCCTTCACCAAAGCATCATAAGCTACCTTTACCCGCTGCCACCTGTTATCTCTATCCATTGCAAAATATCTTCCCATCACGGATGCAATACTTCCTCCGTTGCCGGCCAACTGCTTCTCCATGTCCCGGATGTAATTGATGCCGTATTTTGGATCCGTATCCCTCCCATCTGTAAATGCATGTATATAGAAATTACTCACGCCCGAGTCGCCGGCAAGTGCACAGAGTGCCTCCAGGTGTTGCTTGGAAGAGTGAACTCCACCATCTGATAATAAACCCATGAAATGCACCGGCTTGTTATTCAGTTTTGCATATTCAAAAGCATCTCGAATTGTCTGATTATTTTTTAACCCTCCATTTTTTAACGCTTCATTTATTTTAAGTAGTTCTTGATTTACTACCCGGCCGGCTCCGATATTCATATGCCCGACTTCCGAATTCCCCATCTGTCCCTCGGGCAAACCCACAGCCAGTCCGTAGGTCACCAACTCTGAATTTGGATATTTGTCATACAAACCATCGATAAAGGGTGTATTCGCGCGGGCTATGGCACTGGTTTCAGGGTCGGGGTTATGGCCCCAACCATCCAATATTATCAAAATCAGTTTTTTGTGCTCACTCATAAGGCAAAGATAATGAATTTTCTAAGCCGACTTTATACTAAATTGAGTTCAAAACGCGGGATTTTACCAAATTTACAGACTAGATAAAAATTAAGGCGTATAAGTTGTAACTTCGTATTCAGAACGTATATTTGAAGCTAAATGTGTTTTGGCATAGTTTTAGCCAATACTATCCGGAAAAATTAACCATCATGAAAATGCAAATGAGAAACATGCTATTTATCGGACTTGCCTTACCGGTATTTATATTCGGTCAAGTCAAGGTGGATATATTAAATGATATCGCCGCAACCATCAAATCAGGAAACGTAAAAGAGATCTCAAAATTTTTTGACAGTAATATCGAGATCACTTTACTTGATGAAGAAGGTACTTATAGCAAGGCTCAGGCTGAACAGATCTTAATTGACTTCTTCGGTAAAAACACCCCCAAATCTTTTGAATTAATGCACACGGGAGGTTCTTCCAAAGAAAACTCCAAATTTGGGATTGGAATCCTGACTACCACCAAAGGTGTGACCTATCGAACCTATTTCCTTGTCCGGGAAATAAATGGTAAACAACTCATACAAGAGCTTCGGTTTGAAGAAGACTAAATGAGTGATGTACGCCAAGCCATTCTTTCCGGGATTGACCAAGCGATTAAAGAAGACATAGGTGCGGGCGATGTTACGTCGAATGCTACAATTACTGAAGGTTCAGTTTCCAAGGCAACTCTTTTGATAAAAGGTGAAGGCATCCTGGCCGGCATCGAAGTTTCTAAACTCATATTTCACAAGATCAATACAGATCTTGAAATTGAATATTTCAAGCAAGACCGGGAAACAATTGCTAATGGAGATATTGCATTTGAAGTATCCGGTGATGCAAGAAGTATACTGGCTGCCGAAAGGATAGTTCTTAACTGCATGCAGCGCATGAGTGGGATCGCCACCATAACTCAAAATTTTGTAGAAGTTGTAAAGGACCTGCCGGTTAAAATTATTGACTCTCGCAAAACTACCCCTAACTTCAGGGCATTTGAAAAGAGTGCAGTAGAGATCGGAGGAGGCACAAATCATAGAATGGGATTGTACGATATGATCCTTATAAAAGACAACCATATTGATTTCAGCGGTGGGATCGAGAATGCGATCACCTCTGCCAACACATTTCTTAAGACTAATAACTCAAAGTTAAAAATCGAAATTGAAGCCTCTTCTATGGAACAAGTCGAGGAGATAATTGAAATTGGAGGTGTCGACAGAGTCATGCTGGACAACTTCACACCCAACTCGGTTACTGCAGCGGTGAAATTAATAAATGGTAAATTTGAAACCGAGGCCTCTGGCGGCATCACCCTTGAAACTTTGCGAGCATATGCCGAAACAGGGGTTAACTATATTTCTGTTGGAGCCCTGACCTACGGTGCATCGATTATCGATATGAGTTTGAATGCAGTTAAATAAAACCTCATTCCTATTCCCATGAACGTTAGCCAGGGCATTCTTATCAATTAACAATGAAAAAACTCTACCTGGGATTACTAATCAGTCTTTTATTGGCAACTGTCCATGCTCAAAATGTTCAATTAGAATGGGCCAATTCGGTGGGTGGAACAATGCTGGATCAAGGTATGTCTATTAGTATTGACACCTCCGGTAATACGTATGTAAGTGGAGCTTATTGGGGCACTGCAGATTTTGATCCTGGTGGGGCCACTTTTAATATGACCTCGAATGGCTTGTCCGATATCTTTATCCTAAAGTTAGATACCGGTGGAAATTTTATTTGGGCCAAATCAATGGGAGCAACCGGCTACGATTATGGCCGATCCGTAACCATAGATGGTTCGGGCAATGTTTTAATAAGCGGATATTATCACGACACTGTAGATTTTGATCCGGGCGCGGCAACATTCAATTTAATATCAAATGGCGATTATGATGTTTTTATCCTGAAGTTAGATGCAAGTGGAAATTTTATTTGGGCCAAATCCGTAGGAGGAACGTTAGGTGATTTTAGCTATTGCATCGCTACTGATGCTTCCGGAAATGTATTAATAACCGGATCTTTTCAAGATACGGTAGATTTTGATCCCGGTGCCGCAACCTTTAATATGACCTCCAATGGCTTATCCGATATCTTTATCCTAAAGTTAGATGCCAATGGAAATTTTATTTGGGCTAAATCAATGGGAGGAACATCAAGTGACCTGGGTCAATCCATTACAATAGATGCCTCAGGTGATGCTTTAATAACCGGGTATTATGCAGACACTGTAGATTTTGATCCGGGTGCGGGATCATTCAATTTGATTTCAAATGGCAGCAATGATGTTTTTGTCCAAAGGTTAGATGCCGGTGGTAATTTTAATTGGGCCAAATCAATGGGAGGGACATCGTCTGATATTGGCCAATCGATCACCCTGGATGCAACTGGTAATGTTTACCTAACGGGAAATTTTAGAGACACAGCCGATTTTGATCCTGGCGCAGGAATCTTTAACCTGATTTCAAATGGCGTGGCCGATGTTTTTATCGAAAAGTTAGATGCTACAGGAAATTTCATCTGGGCGAAGTCATTGGGGGGATCACTGAATGACTTTGTTTATTCTATTGCTACCGACACTGCGGAAGATGTGTATATAACCGGGACGTTTCATGATACAGTAGATTTTGATCCGGGTGCTGCGACATTTAATTTAACTTCGAATGGCGCTGAGGATATTTTTATCAAGAAGTTATATGCTTCAGGAAATTTTGCTTGGGCGAAATCAATGGGAGGAACAGGCTTTGATCGAGGCCAATCCATTATTATCGATTCCCTGGGAAATGTCTATGTCACAGGAACTTATCAGGATACGGCAGATTTTATATCGGGCAAAGGAGTTTTTAACTTAATTTCAAATGGGGGTATCGATGTTTTTATTGAAAGGCTAAGCCCATGTGTTCCAAGCACAGGAATAGATTCCATTACTGCTTGCGACAGCCTTATTTGGATTGATGGCAATACCTACACTTCTGATAACAACTCAGCTATGGATACTTTAACCAATGTAGACGGTTGCGACTCAGTAGTTACTTTAAACCTAACCATAACAAACAGTAACACGGGCACAGACGTTATCACCGCTTGTGACTCCTATACTTGGATAGATGGGAACACTTATACTACAAGTAACAATACAGCTACAGATACTTTGACGAATGTCAATGGCTGTGATAGCATTGTAACGCTGGATTTAACAATCAATACAGTGGATATAAGTGTAACCACCAATGATCCTACCATTATGGCAAATGCAATTGGAGCGTCCTACCAATGGCTGGATTGTGACAGCAATTACGCTATGATCAACGGTGAAACGGCTCAAAGCTTCACCGCCTCAAAAAACGGTTCTTACGCAGTTGAAGTAACGGAAAACGGTTGTACAGACACTTCAGCTTGCATCACGATTTCAACATTAGGAATTGAGGAAAACACTTTATTTGATGGTGTATCCATCTTCCCTAACCCTTACAAACAGCAGGTAAATATTGATTTGGGTAGATTGAAAGAGGTCAATGTAAAAATATTCAACGTCGATGGTCAATTGATTTATCAATTAGAAAACATTACTTCCAGCAATAATCAGTTTGAATTCAATGCACCCTCAGGTGTTTACTTCGTTGAAGTAATTGCTCAAGGAGCAAGAGAATACTTTAAGTTGGTAAAAATATAGGAGTTTGTAAGAAGCTGGGTAGTACTTAAATATCAAACAATAATGAAAAAAATCTACTTAGGATTTATAATAGCTGTCTTATCAACAACAACGCAGGCTCAAAGCGTCAAATTAGAATGGGCCAAATCCACGGGCGCGACACTAATCGATTATGGTGAATCAATTGCTATAGATGCTGTGGGTAATGTGTATGTTACTGGATATTTTTCTGTCACTGTAGATTTTGATCCGGGTGCGGCCACCTTCAATCTAACTTCAAATGGTAGCGAAGATGTCTTTATCCAAAAGTTAGATGCGTCGGGAAATTTTATTTGGGCCAAATCCATCGGTGGACCAACATACCCCGATCGAAGTTTTTCGATAAACGTAGATATCTCGGGCAATGTATTAATAAGCGGGTATTATTATGGTACGGTAGATTTTGACCCGGGTGCTGGCACATTTAACTTGACTTCAAATGGCGGTGCCGACATATTTATCCTGAAGTTAGATTCCGGCGGAAATTTTATTTGGGCAAAATCTATTGGTGGGACTACACTTGATGCGAGTCAGTGCATCACGACAGATAGTTCAGGTAACGTGTATCTAATCGGATATTTTTCAAACACTATAGATTTTGATCCTGGTGCAGGGACATTTAGTATGACTCCAAGTGGTCTTTCAGATATCTATATTCTAAAGTTAAGTGGACCAGGAAATTTTATTTGGGCCAAATCCATGGGTGGGTCATTAGTTGCTGCTGGTAAATCACTCAATATTGATGTATGGGGAAACGTGTTATTAACCGGCTATTTTAGTGGTACGGTAGATTTTGATCCTAGTGGAGCGATCTTCAATTTGGTTTCAAATGGCGGTGACGATGTTTTTATACAAAAGTTGGATTCTGCCGGAAATTTTAAATGGGCCGCATCCATAGGAGGAATATCCGGCGATCAATCATTTTCTATCGCCACAGATACATCCGGAAATGCTTTAATAACTGGGAGGTACGGAGGAACTGTAGATTTTGACCCGGATTCATCGATATATAATTTGACCACAAATGGCGCATCTGATGTGTTTGTACTAAAGTTAGATACCAGCGGTAAATTGATATGGGCCAAATCCATGGGTGGGCCTGGATTTGAAGAGGGGCATTCTATCAATTGTGATGCTTCGAGCAACGTGTACTTGACTGGATTTTATGATGACACAGCAGATTTTGATCCGGGAGTTGATACTTTTAATTTGATGCCAAGTGGATTTACTGACATTTTTGTTCAAAAATTAGATACGGGTGGCAGTTTTATTTGGGCTATTAAAATGGGTGGCTCAAAATACGAATACGGTCGATCTATAATTACTGATGCCGCTGGTAAGGTATATGTCACTGGACGTTATGAGGACCTTATAGACTTTGATCCGGATACAACCAAAATTCTTAATTTGAATTCAAATGGTGGGGCCGATATTTTTATCCTAAAGCTGGGTCAGTGTTATCCAAACACAGGCACAGATATTATAATTGCTTGTGATTCAACTTATACATGGATAGATGGGAATACCTATACAATAAGCAACAACACAGCTACCGATACCTTAATAAATATGGACGGCTGCGACAGCATCGTTACACTGAACCTAACCATCACGATCGTAGATGGAAGCGTGACCACTAAGGATCCCAGCATAACAGCCAATGCGACATGAGAGACTTATCAGTGGTTAGACTGTGATAGCAATTACTCAGTAATTGCCGGTGAAACCGGACAAAGCTTCACTGCTTCTTTCAACGGTTCCTACGCAGTTGAAATAACAGAAAACGGTTGCATAGACACCTCAGCTTGCATAACAATTTCAACATTGAGTATAGACAAAAGCACTCTCTTTAAAGGTGTGTCTATTTTCCCTAACCCTAGTTCAGGACAAATAACTATTGAATTGGGTAACTTGAGAGAAGTATCTATCAACGTATTTGATGCCGGCGGTAAATTGATTTATCAGGTAGAAAACATCAATACCATAGTTTATCAATTTGAGTTAATTGCAGCACCAGGTGTTTACCTCATTGAACTTAGCTCTAATGGGGCAAAGCAGCAATACAAACTGGTGAAGGAGTAACGAAGGATTATTTGAAAAGATTTAAGATAAAATTAAGTGTTTTCTGACCTGTCATTCACCAAAAATTCGCGTACTTACTTTTGGATTTAAATTTTTAATACACCTTCCTACAAAAACTATCTTAAACCATGAAGCTACTCACCCCTTTATCCAAACTTTCCTTTATCGCTATTATCTGTTTTTCGCTTATAACGATCTCTTCAAACCTCAGGGCGGATCAGGTAGACAGTCTTTCCGTTATACCGACTAATCCTACTGCCAATGATGTGGTTCAATTGATACTTCACACACAATTTAGTTCTGGCGGTTGCTGGGTTGATAGTTTCACAGTTTCAATTTCCGGAGGCTATATTAATGTCTTTGCTTATTATAGCACCGGTTCACTTGCTGTAATTTGTACTCGCACTGATACATTCACAATTGGTAAGCTAGCAGCAGGAGCGTATCAGTTAGTTGGAAACCAATTTACCGGTTCAGCATGGCAGGATACAGGCTCGGTTAATTTTACCGTAACTCCAATGACTGGAATTGATGATCCCGATATTTACTCCTCCCGGTTAAATACAATTTTCCCGAATCCGGCAGGCCAATCAATGTCTATGAACTATGCTCTTCCTAATGGAAACTTAACAGGCAATCTTGTGATCTTTGATCTTCATGGAAGGCAATTGCTAGATCAAACACTCAATGGCAATTCAGGGGCAATTCAAATTCAAAGAAGTGGTCTGGTTGAAGGGATGTACTTTTATGCAATTAGAACCGAAGCAGGAATGCTCGAGGTAAGGAAACTCATCGTACACTGATTGCTGACGCCTGATTATCGACGATCGAGGTTTGATTTGATTTTAGATTAGACGGAAAGCATGGGACCTTGGACTTAATTTATCAAGTAACGTATGATGTAGGCTGACAGAAGACCGGAGACCGGAGAATTCATTCCTCATCCGAAATTTCCTCTTCCGCCACAGGATTCTCGTCAGCATCAACATTTGTGTCCGAAGGTTCATCACTTGTTTCGGGAGAAAGATCCACGGGAGGCGGAAGAGAATCTTCCCCGTTTTCCTCGGCTAGTGGTTCAATATCTTTTAATTTTGGAAGATCAATGACCGAATTGATACCAAAATAATCCAGAAAAAACTGACTGGTTGAATAGAGTATTGGCCTGCCGGGTCCCTCACTCTTACCACTCATCTCGATCAGGTCCTTCTCCAATAACTTATTCACGGAGTAATCACAATTAACACCTCTCACCTGTTCAATATCCACCTTGGTGGCAGGTTGTTTGTAAGCGATTATCGCCAAAGTTTCCAAGGCCGCAGCAGAAAGTTTTTTTGAAGAACGCTGTTTTAATAATTCGCCTACCACATCAAAGTATTCTGTGCGGGTAAGGAATTGATACCCCTCTGCTATATTGGCAAGTTCGAAAACAAAATCACCCGATCGATATTTTTCGGCAATGCCCTCTATGGCATTATTAACCTCTGCTTTACTAACGCCGGTTTTATGGATTTGCTCCAGACATTTGATGATTTCTTGGGTAGTGATGGGCTGATCGCTCGCGAAGATGAGCGCTTCGATTTGTTTGATGTAGTTAATGTCAGCCAAGACAGCGTATTAAGCGTTTTCTAAAGCATTTGCTCCACCTACTATTTCCAGTATCTCACTGGTGACCTCCTCTTGACGAGCCCGGTTGAAGGTCAGCCTTAGTTCTTTGATCAGATCATTGGCGTTCTCCGTCGCTTTATCCATCGCAGTCATTCTGGCGCCATGTTCACTCGCGTGAGAATCCAATAATGCCTTATAAAACTGAGCTTTCAAAATATAAGGAACGAGATCGATCATAATTTGTTCCGTATTTGGTTCAAATATATAATCATGATTCTCCGACTTCTCCCCTCCCTCGTCGATCACCAACTTCTGTAAAGGTAAGAATTGTTCGTTAACAAAGACCTGAGTTGCCGCGTTTTGAAATTGAGAATAAACCAAGCGCACCTCGTCTGTCCGTTTCTCGGTAAAATCTTCAATCAAACCTTCTACTATCTCAATGGACTTATCAAAACTAAGTTCATTGATCAGATCCAAATGATCACTCACGATGTCAAAATCGGTTTTTTTAAAAAAGTCATACCCCTTCTTACCTATGCATATGATCCTGACGTTATTGTTTTTTGCCTGCTCAGCGTATTCTTCGGTAATGGTTCGATTTGTGAGTTTTATTAAACTGGAGTTGAAAGCCCCGCATAATCCCCGTGAAGATGTGATCAGAAGAAAAACAATATTTTTTGGATCTCGCTGCTCTGCAAGAGAAATGCTCACTTCCCCTTGTGCAGCCGGTAATACGTCGGCCAGAATAGCTTTTAGCCTATTGGCATAGGGCCGCATTTCGATGATCGCCTCCTGAGCCCTTCTTAGCTTTACAGCAGCAACCATTTTCATAGCTTTGGTTATCTGCTCGGTATCGGTAACCGCTTTGATCCTCTCTTGTATTTCCTTTAATTTTCCGGACATTGAAAATTACTCCTCTTCCTTATAATTAACCTGAACCTCCTTAGCGACCTTTTCGAGTACTGCAGTAATTTTATCATCCAGATTTCCTGCTTCCAATTCTTTCATCACTTCCTTCTCCGTCGCTTCAAGTTGATTTAAAAAGTTCTCTTCAAATTCTCTCACTTTCTTTACAGGTATTTCGCTCAGTAGTCCGTGCGTTCCAAGATAAATAATTGCGATCTGCTTACTAACTACCATAGGAGCATACTGCCCTTGTTTAAGCACCTCCACATTTCTTGCGCCTTTTTCGAGTACAGCTTTCGTGGTGGCATCCAGGTCCGATCCAAACTTAGCAAAAGCTTCCAATTCCCTATACTGGGCCTGGTCAAGCTTTAAGGTACCCGCTACTTTTTTCATCGATTTGATCTGCGCGTTACCTCCAACACGTGAAACGGAAATACCAACATTAATAGCGGGCCTCACACCTGCGTTGAATAAGTTGTTTTCAAGGAATATCTGGCCATCAGTAATGGAGATCACATTCGTGGGGATATACGCCGATACGTCACCGGATTGGGTTTCAATAATTGGAAGAGCTGTCAGGGAGCCTCCACCCTTCACTTTATCTTTGAGGGAATCGGGAAGGTCATTCATGTTTTTAGCCATTTCATCGTTTGAAATGATCTTCGCTGCTCTTTCCAATAATCTTGAATGTAGATAAAAGATATCACCGGGATATGCTTCGCGGCCCGGAGGACGTCTGAGCAATAATGATACTTCCCTGTAAGAAACGGCTTGTTTTGAAAGGTCATCATAGACGATCAGTGCCGGCCTTCCGGTATCTCTAAAATACTCACCGATCGCACAACCGGCGAAAGGAGCATACATTTGGAGTGGAGCAGGATCTGAGGCATTTGCCGATACAATAATGGTATAGTCCATGGCACCGTGGTCTTCCAATACTTTTGCCAGGCTGGCAACTGTAGAGGCTTTCTGTCCTATCGCAACATATATGCAAAAGACCGTTTCCCCTGCTTCATAAAATTTCTTCTGATTTATAATGGTGTCGATCACGATAGCAGTCTTACCTGTTTGGCGGTCACCAATGATGAGCTCTCTTTGTCCTCTTCCGATAGGAATCATAGCGTCGATGGCCTTGATACCTGTTTGAAGTGGTTCTTTCACAGGTTCTCTGAAGATAACACCAGGTGCTTTTCTTTCGAGTGGCAGAGTAATTATATCTCCTTTGATAGGTCCTTTACCGTCAATTGGCTGGCCCAGCGCATTGATAACCCTGCCGACCATCGCTTCAGACACATCAATCGACGCGATCTTACCGGTTCGTTTTACAGTATCGCCTTCAGAAACATTCTTCGAGTCTCCGAGCAACACCACGCCCACATTATCTTCCTCAAGATTCAATACAATTGCCGTAATACCGCTTTCAAACTCTACAATCTCGCTGGACTTAGCTTTCGTCAAGCCGTGTACACGGGCGATCCCGTCGCCTACCTGTAGGACAGTCCCTGTTTCTTCCAACTCAACATCAGTCTTATGATCTGATAATTGCTGCCTTAAGATGGCTGTTATTTCATCCGGTTTTACTCGTACCATGATTTAAAACTTTTTAATGTATTCGTTATCTCTAAATTCTTGTTTTAGCAAATGTAATTGATGAGCAATACTTGCATCATATAAATAGTCTTCATATTCTAATATAAATCCGCCAACCAGGCTTCCATCTATTTCCTTACTCAGTTCTACCTTTTTGTTTGTTTTACTTTTGACTAGTTCAATTACCTGATCTATGATCGTGTTGTCAATTTCTACTGCGGTGGTTAGTTTGGCTTTAACAATATTCTTATGCTTATTATAAAGCACCAGATACTGCAGGCACATTTCCTTCAGGTAGAACTCCCTTCTTTTATCGATCACCGTCTGCAAAAAGATCTGCATGGTCGCAGTTACGCGATCTCCAAACAGCGAGATGAGTATCTTCATTTTCTCTTCTCCTTTGATGATCGGACTTTTCAATAGAGAGGAGAGATCTTCACTCTTATC
This sequence comes from Bacteroidota bacterium, assembly GCA_022573915.1. Classification (GTDB taxonomy): domain Bacteria; phylum Bacteroidota; class Bacteroidia; order Chitinophagales; family JACZTA01; genus JACZTA01. Next base: position 12,919 of record JACZTA010000076.1, read on the forward strand.
GATCTCCATAATCAGAAGCTCTGCATCTTTATGCAAATCATCCACGTTGCCCTGCTCTATAGCAAAGCTCAATAAGGATTTAGCATATCGAGTGGATAGTCTTATAATCGACATTAGTTCAGTTTGATATCATCGAGTAGTTCTTGCACCAGCTTCGAATGCTCTTCTTTGTTACTCAGTTTTTTCTTGAGGATCTTTTCGGATATCTCTATAGCAAGATTAGCAACCTGATTCTTTACATCAATTATGGCTGCCATCTTTTCATTGCTGATCTCTTCCTTGGCAATTGCAACGATCTTCGAGGCTTCTGATTTGGCTTTATCTTTAGCCTCACCTATGATACCGTCTTTAACTTCCTTTGCCTCTCTCAAAATCTTGCTCCTTTCTTCTTTAGCATCATTCAAGAGATCTTCATGAGCAGACTTTAAGTTATTCATATCCTCTTTGGCTTTGGCTGCAGACCTAAGAGAATCCTCAATACTCTGTCCTCGTTCTGCCAGCGCGCTGACAATTGGTTTCCAAGCATACTTTTTAAGTATAAAGAGAACCGAAAGGAACGCAATCAAAGTCCATATGATTAACCCGAAATCCGGTGTTAGCATAGTATAAAATTTAACGGATTGCCTAACAATCCTATTTGATCAAAAAAATCTAACCCAAAAAGCGCACCTTGCCATGCGCAAGGTAGGCCCAAACTAACTGTATATGATCAAAATACAGATGACAACACCAAAGAGGGCGACCCCTTCAACGAGCGCTGCCATGATGATCATATTTGCTCTGATATCTCCGGCAACTTCCGGTTGGCGCGCGATGCCTTCCAAGGCACCTTTACCAATTTGACCAATGCCGATACCAGCGCCAATTGCTGCAAGACCTGCACCAATTCCCGCTCCCATGAGCGCGTTAGCTCCGGCTCCAGTGTCAGCGACAACGTCGGTAATAGTTTCAAGGCCAACGTTGGCGTTAGCGACTGTGTCAGCAACTGCAGCAACACCTAATAATATAATGTCTAATAACATGTTTAACTCAATTTTAAAATGAAATAATAGTATCTATATTTTTTATTCATGTTCTGCATGCGGTTTAGCGATCGCTTCACTGATGAAGAGTGCTGATAAGATCGTAAAAATATATGCTTGCAGTACTGCGACTAATAATTCTATGAAAAAGGCAAATATTGTGAAAGCCATTGATATCACAGATGCTCCGATTCCGTGTCCTATGCTCATCTCTCCAAAGA
>JACZTA010000077.1 GCA_022573915.1 Bacteroidota bacterium
CCAAACCAGCTGTATTGGAATTGGAGGAGACCCTATCATCGGAACAAATATGCTTGATGCCATTAAATTGTTCATGGAGGATGACGATACCGAAGGGATCATCATGATCGGTGAGATTGGCGGTACGATTGAAGTAGATGCTGCAAGATGGATCAAAGACAACGGTACTAAACCGGTTGTTGGATTCATAGCCGGGCAAACGGCACCTCCCGGAAGAAGAATGGGGCACGCGGGTGCCATCATTGGCGGATCTGAAGACACCGCCGCAGCTAAAATGAAGATTCTCGATGAATGTGGCATCACCGTCGTGGAGTCCCCTGCCATCATTGGTAAGACCATGGCCGACATCGTGCAAAATGTAACGGCCTAGCCCGCCACACCTATTACTCCCGTTTTTGTATCAAGGTGATATAAGTATTAAATTAAAGTCTAATTTAAACCCTTTATCATGACTAGTTACTATACATTAATGAGGCTGATCTTATTCATCGCACTTTTCTTTTCTTCATTAGCTTTATCTGCACAAACGCAAGGCCCGAATAATGCGAGCAGTTTGACCTATGAGTTTCCGGGTTGTTTGGGATGCCTCGGTTCGGTATGGTCAAACGCAACTGATGCACAGCTAAGTGATAATGCTTTCGCAGAATGTACAATGACCGCTCCCCCGCTTTGTTTCCAGTCAACCTGTTATTGGTCGAGAGGTTTTTTTGCTACCGATTTTGGATTTACTATTCCAACAAACATGTTCATACATGGGATACAGCTCGATATACAAAGGAAATCTGATGTCGATAGCGTGCTTAAAGATTCTGTTATTATGCTTCTGTTAGCAGGAACTGCTACTGGGAAGAACCAGGCGACTCAACAGTATTGGACCCAATCAAATACTTATATTGCCTTTGGTGATTCATTGGACGTCTGGGGATATAGCTGGACTCCCAATGATGTCAACGATCCGGATTTTGGAGTATTGATCAGGCCGAGAAATCATGGTTCTATATTTCATACCGCATCTATCGACCACATTCGAATCACGATTTACTATTCCTCCGTAACGTCTACACCCGAGAAATCTCATAAACCTATTTTAATCTCCCAGGATCCGTGGTCACAAAGTATAAGGATCAGCTATGAAGTGCTAAATACCGAGGACGAAATAGCATACGAACTATTTGATCTTTGGGGTAGAAAGGTTTTATCGAAGCAACTTAGCTCAAAACCTATAGGGACCCAAAATGAGATAGTATCGGTATCCGGTCTCGTGGATGGTGTGTACTTTTTACGCTTTAGAGTGGGTGACTTGGGAAAAACGCTTAAGTTAAATCTTGCATATGATTAGTATTAGTTGTAGACGACTTTCCCGCCTCCATTCATCAGGATTGGAGGGAAGTTTTTAGAAGATTATGGTTTTAATACAGGTGATCGAATTGAGATATACTTGTCATCTGAACAGATTACCTTAACCAAAATTAATTGGTTTATTAAATCTAATCAATGCCAGCAAAAAGCACAATAATATTTATTCAAGCTATTCTCATTTCAATGGTTTGTTGTTCTCAGCAAACAAGTTATTTCAACAAACTGTACGATTATAGAGAGCTAAAGAATTTAAATGGTAATGTTTTAGCTGATCTGGGAAGCACGGTTATACAATTGCCTGATAGCGATTACATATTAGTTGGTACATCCTGGGATGCGTTCGTTGATAAAGACTACAGATGGATTACAAGAATCAATAATTTTGGAGATACTATTTGGTTAAAAGAAATTGGAATTGCAGATACAACATATAGGTATTATTATTATTATGGAGATATTCAATGGGATGCTGATAGCAACCTAATTATTTTGGAAACGACTTATAATAAGAGTCTTTTGAGCGATATGAAGTACCGCCTTATAAAGATTAATCTAAATGGGGATACTTTATGGACAAAAAATTATAAGTATAGTGTTAGTGGGTGGACAGTCGGTATTAAGTTGATAAAGACATCGGACAACGGTTATGCTATAACCGGTTTTTGGAGTTCCGGAAGTTCCGGTCCGCGGCAGGTATATTTAGCTAAGTTGGATAGTTCTGGTAACAAACAATGGGATAAATTATATGGAGGTGCGAATAACGATGAAGGATTTTCCCTCGTTCAAACAAAAGACAGTGGGTTTTTAATTGCTGGTTATACTGAAAGTTATGGAGCGGGAGACAGTGATTTTTTTCTATTTAAAACAGATAGTAGTGGTACCCTGCTTTGGCAGAAAACGTTTGGCGGTTCAAACATAGATGCTGGTTATTCAATCATTTCTACTATTGATAGCGGCTATATATTAGCAGGGGCAAAACATAATGATTCATTCGCATCTTCATTTTATATAAATGGATGGTTAATTAAGGTTGATAAATATGGTAATAAAAAATGGGAGAGGGTTTATGGGGGAGATGACATTAAAGGATATTTTTACAAAATTATACAATTGGAAGATAGTAGTTATGTGACAGTTGGAGGATTTCGTTATGATTATGATGGAATTGACAGAGGATGGATCATGAAAATGAGCTCAAATGGCGATAGTTTATGGTCAAGATCATACAATCGTACTGGGAAAGAAGATGAATATTTTTGGGATTTTAGACCAACTCAAGATAAAGGATTTGTTATATGTGGCATGTCGTGGCCGGATATACATACAAATCCGTTTGCTAGCGATGCGTGGTTAATAAAACTTGATAGCCTTGGTCTTTACTTTGATGATGTGGGAATAAACAAAGTAACTTTAGGTTACAAGGACAAAATTAAAATTTATCCTAACCCATTTAACACATTTACAACAATTGAAATTCTCGAGGACTATAACATTGGTATGGATCTGTCTTTTGTTTTATATAATTTGTTGGGAATGGAAGTGAAGAGAATTGAGAATATCAGTTCAAACAAAATTAAAATTAATCGTGACTACCTTCCACCTGGGTTATACTTCTATAAACTTGCAGAACGAGATCAAATTATAGCAACCGGTAAGTTGGCTATTCAATAGGCCTTGGATTTCTTTTCACTCTTATTATATCATATCTAAATTTAAATGGTGGAATAAGTGGGAAACTGACAATGTCAAGCAACGGATAAGTTTGCAAAAAAAACCCTAAAAAATATCGATTCAAGGGTAAAAACCGCCACATTCGTGCTTAAAATAGGGAAAAATCAAAATGTACTTCATGAAGTACATTTATAGGGGGGGTATAAATGGACGTCAGGTGCCAACAGGATGCGATTGATAACCAGTGCTGTACAAGCAGCCAAGCTAAGTTTTATATTCGATTAAAACCTGCTTTAATTATAGATTATTCCGCTATTACTGACCTTGTACACAATTCCCAGGATGTAGGAAATACGCATAGCTGAAGTAGGTTTGTAAGTGGTGTAATTGCGATCCATCAAATCCTGCGTACCGTTGGTTAAATCTATCAATCCATAACTGAGCCGTAATCCATGCGTTACAGACCAGTTTTCTGTTCCAAACTGATGAAATCCAAAACCTATCATAGCCAGCAGGTTAAAATTATTATATCTTTCTGCAATATTTACTTTGTCAAAACTGAGGGTTGGAACTGTGTCAATATGAGAGTAAGTTCCTCTTGCGAGAAATGAAGGAACCACACCCATTTCAAAATACCCGCCACCGAGTGTAAATTCGCCACCATAACCTGTGGAGCCTGGCCTGAACCGGATCATGACCGGGATGCTCAAATAGGATGTTTTGATGTCTTCGTGATAGAGATTAATAAAGGTTGGTTGAGTCTTATCCTCAAAGCGCTGGTTAAATTCTGTCCAAAAGAAACCCACGGTGTAACCGAGTGTAAGATACATGGCATTATAACCCAGGCTGCCACCTATTGTCCATCCACCAACAGGATAAGGTTTAATATCCCCATCATTCAGCCAATTGGAATTGTTAAGATAAGCTATACCATATCCGCCTTTTACACCAAAATTTACTCCCCCTTGAGCGTACATATACGTTGAGTACAACCCAAGCACAAATACAAGCAACAATTTTTTCATATCTTTATCTGGTTCATTTGCTTCGCGAAATTATATAAAAATTAACTCTTTTTTAAATGGGAAGATTACTAGAAGGCAGAAATGCATTAATCACAGGTGCCTCCAGAGGAATTGGAGAGGCCATCGCTATGAAACTTGCCAGCGAGGGTGCCAACATCGGATTTAGCTATTATCCGTCAGAGGAAGAAGACAAACTAGCCGCGGTTGTAGTATCAAATCTTGAAGGATTGGGTGTTAAAGCCAGGAGTTATGGCTCTGACGCCGGCTCATTTGATGAATGCGCCAAGCTGATCGAATCAGTGCATTCCGAGTTCGGAAGTATTGATATTATTGTCAATAACGCGGGGATCACGCGAGATAATTTATTAATGAGGATGACCGAAGAACAGTGGGACCAGGTTTTGACAACAAATCTTAAATCCGTATTTAATATCACCAAAAGCGCAACACCCATATTGCTAAAACAGAGAAAAGGATCTATCGTCAATATTAGTTCTGTAGTAGGTGTTTCGGGAAATGCGGGCCAAGCCAACTATTCGGCTTCCAAAGCCGGTATCATAGGTTTTACCAAGTCAGTAGCAAAAGAACTGGCTTCCAGAAATATCAGGTGCAATGCCATAGCACCCGGTTTTATCGAGACTGACATGACCAAAGAGCTGGCGGAAGAGGTGAAGGAGGAGTACAGTAAATTTATTCCCTTGAAACGTTTTGGAACTACCGAGGAAGTGGCGAATGTTGTAATGTTTTTAGCTTCGGACCTTAGCTCATATGTAAACGGACAGGTAATTCATGTTTGCGGCGGTTTGAACACTTGATCAATGTCTTCCGAAGGAAAATATTAAAACCCCTGCTCGCGTTAGTTTTAGGTTAACCTCCCAATAATAATTTTGAATATTTTAAATATTACATTAGAAACTGAACTCCCAATATGGTTTGCATTGCTTTGTGCTTTACTTGGGGCTACCTATGCATTTGTATTGTACAGGCAGGATAAAACCCTCCCGGAATCGTTTTCATCGGGAAAATACCTGATTGCCATCATGGCTTTTATGAGATTCGCTACGGTGAGTGTGATCGCGTTTTTACTATTATCACCGCTGCTTAAAACAATCTTTAAGAAATACGACACCCCTATTATAATCATTGCACAGGATAATTCAGAGTCGATACGGATGGGCACTCGAGGTGCTCAATCCGCCGAAGATTCAGCCGCCCTGGCACGTTACAACGACGATCTCTCCTCACTGATCGAGGATCTATCCGATAAATATACGGTCAAGACGTATTCGTTTGGAGAAAAAATAACAGAAGAGATCTCATTTAACTATGACGACAAGTTGACGAATATCTCAAACCTCATGGATGAGATATATAACCAGTATACAAATCAATATGTGGGTGCAATCATTATTGCCTCAGACGGAATTTACAACCAGGGACAAAATCCATTATACGTTAACCAAAATCTTAAAGTGCCTATCTATACTGTCGCTTTGGGTGATACAACTCCAAAAAAAGATCTGATCCTACGTAAAGTTCATCATAATCAGATCGTTTATTTAGGTAATAGATTTTCAATACATGCAGATATTCAAGCTTTAAATTGTAAGGATCAGGAATCGGAACTCCTGGTCACAAAAATTAATAAGAATGAATCAAATACGAGGCTTTTTAGCCTTCCACTTGGATTTGAAGTTGATAATATGATTAACTCGATTCCCATCATCCTTGAAGCTGATGAGACAGGAATACATCATTATCGCATTGAACTGCTGCCACTTGAAGACGAGTTCACAACGGAAAATAATATCCAGGATATTTTTATTGAAGTTCTGGATAATAAAGAGAAGATACTCGTGCTTGCAAATAGTCCCCACCCTGACATAAGTGGTATTCAAACGGCACTCGCCAATAATGAAAATTATGAAATTTCGGTGAAGCTGACCACTACCCAGTCTGCATTTAACAGGGAAGTTACCGATGAGGTGCAGCAATACAGTTTAATCATATTACACCAGCTTCCGAGCAGAACGATTAAAATCATTAGGCTGAAAGAGAAAATTGAAGAACATAATATACCTCTCCTGTTTATTATTGGAGCGCAAACACATATTCCTACTTTTAACACCAGTCAGGATCTCTTCCAGGTTTTTGCAGGTGCCGCACCTTTCAACGAGGCACAACCTGAATTGGTTGAAGACTTCACACTCTTCACCTTGGCAGAAAATACATTTTCAACGCTGCAGAAGTTTCCTCCTTTAAAAGTACCATACGGAGAATATAAGGTGGCGGCCAATACGAATACGCTCATCTACCAAAAAATTGGCGCAATCAAAACTGATTATCCGCTCTTGATCTTTAATCAAGGTGCAAGAAACAAGATTGGAGTTCTATGTGGTGAAGGAATCTGGAGATGGCGTCTTTACGATTATGCACAGAATAATAACCAGGATGTAACCAATGAATTAATATCCAAGATCATCCAATATTTATCGGTTAAAGAAGACAAAAGAAAATTCAGGGTATCGCTTGAAGATAATAGTTTTTATGAAAATGAGTTTATAAATTTTGATGCAGAGCTTTACAACGATAGCTATGAGCTGATTAATGAGCCGGATATAACTTTAAAGATCATTAACGAAGACGGCAAAACATTCCCTTTTACATTTAGTAAAACGAACACCGCTTATAATCTTAATGCTTGGACTTTTCCCGTTGGTACATATGAATATGTTGCTAAGGTAGAATTTGGACAAAACAGTTCGCACTCTGCAAAGTTCAATGAATTTACCGGTCAGTTCATCGTTTCTCCTCTACGAATTGAGGCCATCCAGACTATCGCAGATCATCAGTTGCTATACGCCCTATCTGAAATGAATGATGGTAAACTATTCTATCCCAATGAGTTAGATGCGTTGAATCAGTATTTAAGAGGACGTGAAGATATCAAACCAATAAGTCGAATCGAATATAAAAACAAATCATTGATCAATCTGAAGATCATCTTTTTCATGATCCTGTTTTTATTCACCGTGGAATGGTTTCTGCGCAAATGGGCAGGAACAGTCTAAAAGATAGAAGAAATATGATAATAGATATTGGAGTTTGGATTTGAATTTTGATTAAATTCAAAATCTAAAATTTAAATTAAAAATCAAATCGAAATTCACCTGCCCACCGTAGCCTTCCTTGCTCCGCCGTAGGCTTCGCGTAGGCGGGATTATCATACTTCTTCTATCAACGAGGGCGTATTAGCGATTTATTCCACAACAATATAGATATCCTCGTTATCCCGCTTCATCCAATACTTTTCCCGGGCGAATTTTTCCAGCGCTTCCTTATCATTTAGCAACTCTTCCTTAGTGGCAGTTACCTTTTTTATCTTGGACTTATAGAAAGTCTTTTTCTCATAAAGCTCGTTTAACTCACTTGTTAGTTTTAGCTGTGAAAAGATATTATTGGAATCGAAAAAGGCCATCCATGCAATGAAGAACACAGATGCAAGCAGGTATTTATTTTTAAGAAAGGAAGGAATTCGTTTCAACATGCGTGATTTGATTTCTGTTTAGAAACCGAAATTAATGCGATGCTTGTTCCAATACTGATACAAACTTAAAACTTTTACCATTAAATTTCGCCTCCGCCCCTAATTCTTCTTCTATTCTGAGTAACTGATTATACTTTGCTATCCTGTCCGACCTTGACGCTGAGCCTGTTTTTATCTGTCCTGTATTAAAAGCAACGGCTAAATCGGCAATATAAGTATCCTCCGTTTCGCCTGATCGATGACTAATAACTGTTGTGAAGTCATTATCAATTGCAGTATTAATAGTATTGATTGTTTCCGTAAGCGTTCCGATCTGATTTACTTTAATCAGAATACTGTTGGCACTTCCCTCTTCAATTCCCCTTTCCAGGCGTTTTACATTCGTAACAAAAAGATCATCTCCCACCAATTGAACCTTATCCCCTATCGCTTTATTCATCTTCTTCCAACCATCCCAATCATCCTCATATAATCCATCCTCCAAAGAGATGATAGGATACCTGGCAATCCAATCTGACCATAATTCGATCAATTCATCTGTGGTAAGTGTGCCATGACCTGATTTGGTTAGATCATACACCTGATCTGCTTCATTATAAAATGAAGAAGCTGCCGGATCCATAGCGATGTAAATATCCTCTCCTGCCTTGTATCCTGCTGACTGTATGCTTTCCAGGATCGTTTCAATCGCTTCAGTATTCGAGCTCATATCCGGTGCAAATCCGCCTTCATCGCCTACATTGGTCGAGTAACCTTTTTTCTTTAATACCGATTTTAAAGTGTGAAATACTTCTACACCCATTCTCAAGGCATCAGAAAATGATGCTGCTCCTGCGGGCATGACCATAAATTCCTGAAAGTCGATATTATTATCCGCATGTTGGCCTCCATTCAAGATATTCATCATAGGAATGGGAAGCGTTGTTCCGGTTCCTAAATAACGGAACAAGCTCTGCTTTGTACATAATGCTGCACATTTTGCCACTGCTAATGAAACGCCCAGAATAGCGTTGGCTCCGAGATTCGATTTATTTTCTGTGCCATCCAGTTCGATGAGTGTCTGATCCAATACTTTCTGATCCTCAATATCCAGGCCTTTTATTTTGGGAGCAATTACCTCATTAACATTTTTTATCGCTTGCAGGACACCCTTTCCCATAAAATATGCCTTATCGCCATCTCGTAATTCAACGGCCTCATGTTTACCGGTTGATGCACCGGAAGGCACCGAAGCACGGCCTTTTTCTCCTGATGAAGCAATCACATCCACTTCAACTGTAGGATTTCCCCTTGAGTCAAGTACCTGGCGGGCATGTGTACTTTCTATTGAAATCATGAATCTTGTTTAAGAAGAATGAATATATGTTGAACCAATTAAAATTAGTTGGCACTTATGGATATAGAAGCATCAGATGAGGTAAACAACTCACGACCCTTCATCATATTCACGAACTCATCAAAAAGATATCTCGAATCATGGGGCCCGGGTGTTGATTCAGGATGATACTGGACCGAAAACGCTTTCTTATTCGTTACCCTGATCCCTTCAATTGATTTATCATTCAGGTTAATGTGAGTTATTTCCAGCTTGTCATGCTTTTCAATTTCCTCCGGGCGCACCCCAAAACCATGATTTTGAGTAGTAATTTCGCAGCTACCGGAGATCAGGTTCTTCACCGGGTGGTTGATTCCCCTGTGGCCATGATGCATCTTATAAGTTTTCAAACCGTTTGCAAGACAGATTATCTGGTGTCCGAGGCAAATGCCGAATAGCGGTTTATCGATTTCAAGAACCTGTTTTGCCAGTTCTACCGCGTATTTCATAGCCGATGGATCACCCGGACCATTCGAGAGAAAATAACCTTCCGGATTCCACTTTTCTATCTCTGCAAACGATGTTTTAGCCGGATAAACCTGTACCCGGCAACCTCTTTCAATCAAACAATTCAAGATGTTTTGTTTAATTCCGTAATCCAGCACTGCCACTTTGGATTGATCTTTTTCCTTACCTAGGATATAGGGTTCTTTGGTTGAGACTTCACTTGCCAGTTCCAAACCCGCCATAGAGGGTACTTTGCTTAACTGTTCTTTTAACTTTGCCACCGTAACACCTGATGAAGATATGATCGCATTCATGGCACCTTTGTCCCTGATGTGCCTCACTATACTTCGTGTGTCAACGTCGGATATTCCAATAACATCTTCATCCAAAAAATACTCATGCAAAGAACCTTCGGCTTGTTTTCTTGAATAGAGATTGGTAAAATTTCTACAGACCAACCCTTCGATCTTTACCGAGTCAGACTCCTTCTCCTGCCGGTGAACGCCATAATTACCTATGTGAACATTGGTCATGACTAAAATCTGGCCATGATAAGAAGGATCGGTGAATACTTCCTGATATCCGGTCATACCCGTGCAAAAGCATATCTCACCTGTGGTTGTTCCAATTTTACCGGCAGACATACCATGGTAAACTGTGCCATCTTCAAGAAGTAATACCGCCGGAACTTTATCGAAATATTTCATTTTATGAGTTAATCTATATTATATTTTGCAAAAAAAAGGGACAAAGCCAAAGACTTTATCCCTTTCTAATTTTTAATCGTCTTGATAACATTTGAGCATTTCCGGATATTAGACAATTATTAGCTTTTCACAAATGTACGATAACTAAGTATTTATTTTTCTTCTTTATCGTCTTTTTTTTCATCCGCCCCCGACTCAGGATCTTTTTTTTGATCCTTTGGTTCGTCCTTTGCTTCGGCTTTAGCTTCTTTCGGAGCCTCTTCTTTTGGTTCTTCCTTCACTTCCGCTTTAGCTTCTTTAGGCGCCTCTTCTTTTGGTTCCTCTTTCACTTCCACTTTAGCTTCTTTGAGAGCTTTTTCCTTTCTCTCGCCCTTCTCTTCACCTTTAGCTTCTTTCTTTGTTTCTTCCTTCACATCTTCCTCAATGTCCGTGGCTTCGCTTTCTGAAGTTTTCGTTACATCAGCAGCACCTTGATCAGATGCAATTTGTTTGCCTCCCCCCCTCCTAACTCGTTTCTTTTTAGCAGTTGAAGCCGCATTCCCCAACATCAAATCATTATAATCAACTAACTCGATCAGGCACATTTCTGCATTATCACCGGACCTGTTATCAATTTTCAATATCCTTGTATAGCCTCCGGGTCTGTCAGCAACTTTCTCCACAACTTCTTTAAACAACTCCTTGATAGCGGCTTTGTTTTGCAGATAGCTAAAAACCACCCTTCTAGAATGCGTTGTATCGTTCTTGGCTTTGGTGATAAGCGGTTCAACATATTTTTTCAAAGCCTTAGCCTTCGCCAGGGTTGTAAAAATACGCTTATGCTCTATCAGCGAAATAGCCTGATTAGCCAAGAGCGCTTTTCGGTGTTCCGAGGTTCTTCCTAAATGATTGAATTTCTTTCCGTGACGCATGATTATAATTCTTCAGTCAATCTATATGGTGTCAGGTCCATTCCAAATGAAAGTCCTTTTTCTGTTAATAATGCTTCAATCTCAGAAAGTGATTTTCTACCAAAATTTCTGAATTTTAAGAGATCTGTAGTATTATAGCTAACCAGATTGGCCAGCGAATCGATCTTAGCCGATCTGAGGCAGTTATATGCTCTAACCGAGAGATTGAGATCTTCAATTGGTGTTTTAAGCATCATCCTCATCTGCAATATAGATTCATCTACAACAGTAGCTTCATCGCTGGAAAGACTATCCAGTTTGATCTTGTCATCAGTAATCAACAAGAGATGTTGAATGAGGATCCTTGCAGCAGTCTTCAGCGCATCCTTTGGATGAATGGTACCATCGGTACTGATTTCCAGGATAAGTTTTTCATAATCCGTTCTTTGTTCAACCCTCGTGTTCTCCATTCTATATTGAACATTCTTTACCGGAGTAAAAATTGAATCAATTGGAATCACTCCAATGACTGAATCTTCCGGCATATTATCTTCAGACATAACATATCCTCTTCCTTTCTTAACAGTGATTTCGATATCGAGTTTAACAAAACTCTCCATATTACAAATGATCATGTCAGGATTCATGATCTTGAATGAATTCGTAAAATTTTCGATGTCACCGGCTTTGAACTGATCCTGCTTTTTGATTGAAACAAATATTTTCTCTTCATTTACTTCCGTATCCGTATCTAAAACTCTTTGAAATCTAACCTGCTTGAAGTTTAAGATCATCTCTGTAAGGTCTTCCACGACACCTGTTATTGCGCCAAACTCGTGATCCTGGCCTTCAATCTTAATTGCTGTAATAGCATATCCTTCCAAAGAAGCTAAAAGCACCCTTCTCAATGCATTCCCCACAGTCACTCCATAACCGGGTTCCAGAGGCTTGAATTCAAACAACCCGTCAAACTCGGTTGCTTTCTGCATTATGATCTTTTCTGGTTTATGAAATATTGTGCTGTTCATATAGAATTATTTTAAGATGGTTTATTATTTGGAATAAAGTTCAACAATAAGTTGTTCTCTAATTTTTTCGGGTATCTTATCTCTTTCAGGAACATCCAGGAATTTACCGGTATCCGACTTCTCATCCCATTCCAGCCAAGGAAATTCTGATCCCCCTTTGGGTGCTTTTGCAATAATTTCCATTTTCGCTGATTTAGCCCTGAATCCTATGACATCTCCTGCTTTCAACGTATAGCTTGGAATGTTTACGCTTTTGCCATTCACTGTAACATGTTTATGACTAACGATCTGCCGGGCGGCGGGCCTGGTCGGTGCAATACCCAGTCGATAAACTGTATTGTCTAACCGAGCCTCCAGCAACTGGAGAAGTATTTCACCGGTGATACCTTTCTTTCGTGTCGCTTCCTTATATAAATTCCTAAACTGTTTTTCCAGGATGCCATAGGTGTACTTCGCCTTTTGCTTTTCCATAAGCTGAACGGCATAATCACTTTTTACTTTTCGTCTTCTATTCTGACCATGCTGTCCCGGGGGATAGTTTTTCTTTTCAAATGCTTTATCAAAACCATAGATTGCTTCACCAAATTTTCGGGCAATCTTAGATTTAGATCCTGTATATCTAGCCATAAATAAGTCTTTCGATTTCTAAGTTTTGTTTTATACCCTTCTGTGCTTGGGAGGCCGGCAACCATTATGCGGCAGAGGAGTACGATCCTTGATCATGGTCACATCAATTCCATTTGTGCCAATTGTTCTGATAGCAGCTTCTCTACCCGCACCCGGTCCTTTCACATATACCTCCACCTTTCTAAGTCCTTGTTCATACGCAAATACGGCACATTCCTGTGCTGCTTTTTGTGCTGCATAAGGAGTATTTTTCTTCGAACCTCTGAAACCAAGTTTTCCTGCGGATGACCAACAAATAGCTTTACCATCCTTGGTTGTAAAGGTGATGATTGTATTATTGAAGGAGGTCTTGATGTGAACCAGACCTTCCGCTTCAACTTTTACTGTTCTCCTTTTTCCTGATTTTCTGCCTTTAGCCATAATTATCCTTTAGGTGCCATTTTCTTTCCTGAAACTGTTTTTCTCTTTCCTTTTCTGGTCCTGGCATTTTCCTTCGTCCTCTGTCCTCTCACCGGTAATCCTTTCCTATGCCTGATCCCCCTATAAGAACCAATGTCCATCAACCTCTTGATATTTAACTGTACCTCACCTCTGAGTGTTCCTTCTGTCTTATAGTCATCGGTGATGATTGTCCTGATCTTAGTAGACTCATTATCCGTCCAATCTTTTACTTTGGTTATCGGATCCACTCCGGCTTGTTCCAATATTTTTAGCGCAGAACTGCGCCCTATACCATGAATATAGGTTAGACTGATACTGCCTTTCTTGTCATTGGGTAAATCTATTCCTGCTATACGTGCCATCCTCTCCTAACCTTGTCTTTGTTTAAATCGTGGATTCCTTTTATTGATCACGTACAATTTACCTTTCCGTCTAACAATCTTGCAATCCGGACTCCGTTTTTTAATCGAGGTTTGTACTTTCATGATCTTCTATTTGTATCTATATGTAATCCTGCCCTTTGATAAGTCATAAGGTGACATTTCCACTGCCACCTTATCTCCCGGAAGGATTTTGATATAATGCATCCTCATTTTTCCCGAGATATGTGCTATTATTTCATGGCCATTTTCCAATTCTACCCTGAACATAGCATTCGATAATGCTTCGTTTACAGTGCCGTCCTGTTTTATTAAGTCCTGTTTGGCCATTTAGTTCTAAACACTATCATTATAAATCTCTGATTTATAATGATTTACGTCGGTTCTCCCGGTGATTTATCTTACTTATAAATTAAAAAAGAGCCACAAAAGTAGTAAAAAAACTCCAATTTATGGTAGTTTTTAGACTATTTTATAGCTATTCGACCAATTTTCTGCTCACGCAGCCAGTTCTTCAATTACGCCGAAATCGGTCAAAATATCGGCTTTTTCCTTGCCTATAGCTATTGTATGCTCAAAATGGGCTGATGGTTTCTTATCTGCAGTTAGGATCGTCCATTCATCTTCAGCGATATAAACCTTTT